>CAVKVE010000152.1:0-4597 GCA_963659655.1 Bacteroidaceae bacterium
GAGCCACTGGGCGGACTCGAACCGCCGACCCACGCATTACGAATGCGTTGCTCTACCAACTGAGCCACAGTGGCATTCGCGTTCGGCAACAAGATCGCATTGACTGACCACTCCGTGGTCATTGAGGCGACTTGTGCCTCCGCTCTTTCCAAAAATTAAAATTTTCGGAAGCCTTATTTGCTTCATTCGGCAACAAGATCGCATTGACTGACCACTCCGTGGTCGCATCGCCGCTTTGACTGATATTGCCTCCTTATTGCGAAAAGCGGGTGCAAAGGTACGCTATTTTTGTGAAATACACAAATCTATCTGCATTTTTTTGCACAAGTCGCACATTTTTTGTACCTTTGCATAGCAGAATCTGAATCTATCTGTCCATTATCTGTGTAAAATCCATTATCTGCGTAAAATATAAAAGACCCAAACTCCTTATAAAGACCTCCCATGAAAAAATTATATAGTCTGTTTCTTCTTCTATCTCTCGCACTGCTCTGCGCGCTCCCATTGCAGGCGCAGTATCGCACAAAGATACTCGACCCGCACATCCGCACGCTGCGAGTGCAGTACGCCACGGCGGACAATGTGGAGCGTCCGTTCCTTGTGCTGACCGATGGCGTAGTGGACGGGCAGGACAATGCCAACACGCTCGAAATCTCGTTCGACGAGATGAGCCACGATGTACACCACTACACCTACACCATTCTCCACCTCGACCACAACGGGCGTGAGAGCAGCCTCAGCAGCGGCGAATATGTGCATGGATTCACCACACAGGACATCACGGACTACGAGCACTCGCTCAACACGCAGCGCAGCTACACACACTATCGGTTTCAGTTCCCGAACGATGACATGCAACTGACGGCAAGCGGCAACTATGCGCTGAAAATCTACGAAGACGGCGACACGGAGAAGACCGTGGCGTGGGTGTGTTTCTCGGTGGTAGAACCCATCGCGGGGATTAGTGCCAACATTCGCCCCAACACGGATATCGAACTAAGCGGGCGTTATCAACAACTTGATATTGAGGTGAATACGAGCGCATTGACTGTAAATAGCCCCGACGAAATAAAAGTCGTGGTGCGGCAGAACGGGCGGATAGACAATCAAGTGGTGCTCACACAGCCGACCTATATGGAACACAATCGGTTCCGCTATCAGAGCCAAAAAGCGTTGATATTCGAGGGCGGCAACGAGTACCGCCACTTCGATGCGTATTCGGTCTATTTTGCGGGGACGGGCATAGAACAGGTGCGGTACGACAACCGCGACTACCATGCGCTGCTATTCGCAGACGAACTGCGGGGCACGGGGGCTGTCTATGCAGGCGACATAGTGACGGACAAATGCGGCACACCCTACATGCACGAATACGATGTAGACGGGCAGTATCGTGTCAATGCAGAGCGCACCGACGACAGCGATACGGAGGCGGAATATATGTGGGTGCACTGGACACTACCCCGCCAAGAGCCGTGGTTCGACGGGGTAATCTATGTGGGTGGCGACCTGTTTCTCAATCAGTTAGGCACAGCCAACCGTATGCAGTACGACAACGAGAACCGCTGCTACTATCTGACAGCGTTGGTAAAGCAGGGCGGCTACGATTATCAGTATTGGTTTGTGCCTAAAGGGCAGAATGTGACGCTACAACGCACGGAAGGCTCGCATTGGCAGACGGAGAACGAATATACAATTTCGGTCTATTACAAGCCTTTTGGGGCTCGTGCCGACCGGCTCGTAGGGGTGCTGGTACAGAAATCTGCGGAGTAGGTTCGGGAGTGGTTCGGGATTTTGAGCAAATTTAAGGTAAGTTTAAGGTAAGTTTTAGGTGGGTTTTAGGTGGGTTTTAGGTAAGTTTTAGGTAGGTTTTAGGTAGGTTTTAGGTACATTTTAAGCGGAGGCAAGACAATTTACGGCAAGACGATGGTGCCGGATGGGATGTGGGAATGGGCGGGAATGGTTGCGCCCGGGAGAATCGTAACAGAACCCTCGATGACACAGTGGTCGCCTATCGTAATGGGACGCGTCCAAACATGGAAAGTGTTGCGCTCCGCCGGAATCGTACTATGGCACGCTGTGTAGAGCGATACATTGGGGCCGATATAGACATCGTCACCAATGCGCACCTCCCCCTCGTCCAAAACAGTCAGGTTCTCTCCCGCAAAGAAACGCTGCCCGACATGGATCTGGCTCCCGTAATCACAATGAAAAGGCGGCAAGATACAGGTATCGGGATAGCAGCTGCCCAAAATCTCGCTCAACAAAGCATGGCGGGCGGCGGTATCCGACACCGGCAGCGTATTGTACTGCTGGCAGAGCGTCTTGCAGCGGAACACATCCACCAACAATGACGGGTCGTTGGCGAAATAATCCTCGCCCGAAATCATCTTTTCTTTGACGGTCTTCATATCTTTGATGGTCTTCCTATATAATACCAAACGATTTTGTACAAATACCATTTCGCCCGAGTACCTAAGGGGGCACTCGGGCGAAATGGTCTATTACTCTATGGTTTTGATGACACGGCAGGGGTTACCTACGGCGATGCTATTGGCAGGGATGTCATGAGTGACGACCGATCCGGCACCTATCGTGCAGTTGTCGCCGATGGTGACACCCGGAATAACCGTAACCGAACCACCTAACCAACAGTTGTTGCCAATGGTGATCGGCTTAGCCCATTCGTGGCGGGTATTGCGCTCGGCAGGAATGGTGCTGTGGCAAGCCGTATAGAGCGATACATTGGGGCCGATGAAGACATCATCGCCGATAGTGACAGGCGCCTCGTCCAAAACCGTGAAATGGAAATTGGCAAAAAAACGCTTGCCGACATGGATCTGCTTGCCGTAATCGCAATAAAAAGGCGGGTTGATATAGGTATCGCCATCGCAAGTACCCAACATCTCCTTCAACATAGCACGCTGAGCGGCAACATCGGAAGCGGGAAGGTTGTTGTAGCGCTGGCACAAGTCTTTGCCATGGAAAACCTCAGCGAGCAATTCGGCATCGTTGGCATCGTAATCCAAGCCTGCCAACATCTTTTCTTTTTCAGTCATATAATGATAGGGTTAGAATAAATAATCCACACGATTGCGGCATACGCAATGCCACACGCTCTGCTACAAAAAGCGTGCAAAAATGGTACGAGCGACCTCGAACCTGCACGGAACACATCCATATAGGCGTTGTTGTCGGTGGTAAGGGTTGCGCCTCTTTTTACAAACTCTTTTTGGAAATCCATTATGGGGCGAGCAGCGTCAAATATCTTTCGGTCTGCTTTCTCCATAAACTCTACAAAGCCACTCTTTCGCAAAGACCGCTCGTATTCCAATGCCTGCTCCTCAATCTTGAACGAATCGTGGTACTCTACATTTCGTTGAGCAAACTCGGAAATGCTCTCGCCATCTCTTGGCGTGAGCGGGGCAATAGAGAAACGGATGTCATCGCTGCTCTCGTCGAATGAGCCGTTGTTGTCGGTGGCAGACTTGATTTGGACGGGAGATTGCACAACATAGTCGGTTGCAGCAGGCGGTTCTTGTCCGTCTATCTCTGCGGTATAACCACCCTCAACGATGTTATTGGCTATCACTCCATCGTGTGGAGGTTGTGGCGTTAGTCGTGCGTCATCACCTACCTTCCATGTTTTACCGCCAAAATCAGTTGTTTGCGGATTACGCACATTCAAAAAGACTTCAAACAGTTGATTAGGTGCAGGTTTGATACTAATGCTCTCTGCACCATCGAAAGTATCTATGCCATTTTGGAGACCTCCATACTCAAGGAGGTCGTTAAGGTTGTCTATTGAAATAAGGTCAAGGAGATTAGCAACTCCGTCATCAAAAAGTTGTAGTATATCATTGGGGTAATATGGCTCAATGCTGCTCGCAATCTCTTCTGCCTCGGATTTACTCAATGTGTATGTTGCGCCATCTACAATTAGTTGATACGCATATTCGCCGGCGAACATTTCTGCAACCCGTTTGTTATCAATAAAGAAATTATTGCGATTACCAAATATATGAAACTCCTCATTGGTGCGTGCGCCATGATAAACTACTTTGGGCTCGCCGTTCTCATCTACGATTTTTGACGCATTTTGTTCTGCGGATTTTGCGCTTTCAAAGAATTGTTGTAATTTTGCGTCTGTAATTCCATCAAGAACCAACCTCGACTGGAGAGTTAAGTCCAGACCCGAAGCATTCTTGGTGGAATTATCGTATAGTTCTACATTGCTGACAAATTGTGAATGCACACCACTTTGTGTTTTCTCATTAGCGACAGTGAACCGAACATAGTATTCTTTTCCGTCAATCTCAACCTTACCTACATAGTTGTCGTAACTATCTATATTGCGGTGTGGTTTGTGTGCTGTGCCATCTTTCCGTAGTTTCCCTGCTCTATCGTCTGTTTCCTTATAAGCGAGTACTGCATTGTCGAGTACCTTATCAAGAACAGGTACTGCTTTTGCGAATAATCCATTTTCACGATAGTTTTTGCCAAAGGCGTTGCCGTAGAACGATATTATAGTATTGCCCTTTGCAACGCTTGGCAAGTTCTTGTACACACTCTCTAACTCCTTGCGAGGCATGGAGTG
>CAVKVE010000153.1:0-4504 GCA_963659655.1 Bacteroidaceae bacterium
CATGGGGTATCGGTGGCAAAACGGGTACTCAGACCACCTGCCGATCGTGCTGCGCGTATATCTGCGATGATGGGCGTGCGTTCTCTGTTAAGAGGGGTGTGTGATAATGGAGGTCTCTTATTAAAGGGTTAATTCAATATAAGTCAGTGCAATAGTAATGTATTATTGCTCGACCGGGTCATCCACTATTTGGACAATACAATTGGGCTCCATCATAAAAAGAGAGTATTCTCCATTTCCCAGTATCCGGAAATAGTAATAGCCTGCCGGAACGGAATCGGGGATATCCAATTGTACTTCAAATGGACCACTATACCTTACTGCAGGCCTCCAAGTTTCTCTGCATGCATAAAAATAAGGGGCAAGACTATCTTTTCGTGACAATGCACGAATATCATAACCATTTACATAAACAAGACCATTATCATTTCTCACAGTAATTAGTTGTTTCTTATTGAATGATTTCGGTTCTATCACCAAACTTGGATACTCTGCCAAGTATATCTCCATATTTTCAAAACGCTCAATATCTTTGTCGTAAGCACGATCATAAAATTTACGAGCCTCAAAAAAACAAGAATCTTCTCCATAAAACTGATTATATAGTCGTTTGGCTATCATTACAGAATCCGTTACAATACTATCAGCACGGATGTCATAAGCAGCAGAGGTAGATACTTCCACATAGATTTTACTACTATTAAGCTCTAATGAGAAGTATCCATTTTCATCCGTATGAATGTAATATTCATCTGCGAGAGTTGAAGTACCATACGTGTATTCATTATACCTCAAATCCGTTATACCTACATTCCAATTCTGCAACGGCTTTTTAGTTTGTCTATCGGCATAAATAGTTCCCGATATAGTATATTTGTATTTCTTATATTCACGAGGACCACAAGAACAAAAAACAACGCATATAAATATAGAAAGTAACCGAAATAATATTTTTTTCATATTGTCTTGTTGAATTAAAATACTAATAATAATGGTTCAGCAGATAGATTATCCATAACCGGGGTTGCTATATACATACCATGGAACGACATAACACTATTTTTATTATATTTCCCAATATACTTACCCTCTATGGTATACAAATAGAAATATTCATACGGAATTTGTTCAAGTTGGTTTTGTACTTGTACATTTTGTTGGGCAGGACTATACTGTACAGATTTTTCAGAGCTATTAATACATACTTTCACATCTTCTCTACTTTCTGTATATAGAAATGAATCATCATCGATGCACAATTTTTCACAATATCTAAATATCGGTATTGCTTGCGCATCACAATCCCATATCGCCTCACGTGCATAAGAACCTGCTATTGCATAAGTGTGTGAGTCATTGTTATAATCCACAAATATTCCATCATAATTAGCAGTTAAATAGTATGGGTTCCTTGTGTCATCATTGGCAAAAACTCGCTGAACATAAATTGATAAAGCTGCATCATAGGTTGTACTATATTTATCATAAGGCAGGTAGGCATTATTCAAATACAATTCTTCATCTCCAATTTCTCTAGCAAGAAGACGACTGACCGAATCAATTACAACATAATGGGATGCGTTCTCTTTGCTATCATGGTTTTCTTCAATGTATGCAATTCTACGATTGGGGATTGGTTGGTTATTGATGTCCTCGTGATTGAAGTTTACAAAATTATAGGCACCATTGCCATCGCTTCTAACACCGGGCATACGCCCGATTAATGCATCAAACTTCGTATTTTGAAACATTTCAGCAATATCCAGCGTTGTATAATCAACATTCACCGCATTCATAACACGATAGTCAAATGCCGATTGGGTCGGTACAAATCCAAATCCAAGACCATCGGAATAAAATCCTAATCCACCATGTATGTTAAAACTCCATGGCGTGCCGGCACGAAGATCCAACTCAAAATAACCGGGACTCTGCCCAATAGCAAATCCCCAGGCAGGAAAGATATCTGCCCATATATTCAAAGGTTGGAAATTGACATCCAACCCAAAATGATAGACATACTCATTACCTGCAGCGGAAGTGCAATAGGGTATTAAATATGTAGTGTTCTGATAATCAGTATACGATGTAGTTTTCTTAGAACGGAAATATATTCTGCCTGAGAATAAGCCTATCAACCCAAAACTGGACTCAGCCTGCACATAACCCAACGAATTAGATGAATTATTGCTCAATAAATCAATCGTATAGGTGTGATCGAAACGCATCCCGAGTATAGTAACGCCGACTTCTGCATTGGCTAATAATAAATGGTCTCCTTTTTGACGAAACGCACCTGCGGAGGACTTACTGTAACAATTCTGCTGACCGTATCCTTGCATTGAACCATTAGACAATGCCACTATTTTGCAATACTCCGGATAGTCACCTAATTGCACCATATCGTTCAAAAACTTGGTATGCAGTGCGTGTGCCGAATAAATCCCCTTATAAAGAGAATCGGTTGAATAATGATAATAGAGCATCTGCTTAACGGAATTTCCGTGCAGAAGTGTCGTGGAAAGATTTAGACGCCCACGAGTAATGGCACTTAAGTTCTCAGTGACACTTTTTACAACAGGGTTATCCTCTAAAATATCCCGATAGAAGCATTGGAGAGAAAGCGGGATGTTCACTCCTTGATGTGGGCCATCATTAGATATAAACAGACGCGTATTATGTAACTTCTCATATTTACAATCGGAATAAGCACAGGGATATTTCTCTAAGAAAGTCAATGCATAACGACCTACTAGACACCCCATACTATGTCCGATAACTACAAATTGTTCATCGCCATGTTGATGACAACGATAATAACTCAATAGCTTAGCGACATGCTTTGCATTTTGCTCAATATAATCATTATGGTCAGCATAATCCACTATGATAAACGAATAACCAAAGTCCCGCAATGGTTCCAAATGTCCATTAACAATATATTTTTGGTATAGTTCCTCCGGAGTGCGTATACCATAATTTACAAACGATTTGGGATTATATCCTGCTAAGACAAATATCAACTTATCCTCCGAGACTTCGCAATCGGGATCAAAACGGAAAATACGGAGTTCTTTTATATCAGCTTCATTTTCTGTATAGGATGGGATGTGCGTGTCGTCAGTTCCATATACTTGCAGAGTAGATAGCGAGTATTTTTCGACTCCGTCTTGCATAGTATATACCTGAATCTGATATTCACCGGCATGAGGATAATCAATCGTAATGGCCGTATTAGCCGTGACATAACGCCAACCTAACCCATCCCCAAAATCAATTTTACCCTCCCAATAGGTTTGATCTTGTGTAATATCGGCATCCGTGAAAAAGAAACGAAAATCAATCAAGAAGGTGGGATGAAGTGTCCGTGTAGATAGCAGAAGAGGCGATGCCATAAACACTTCCGAGGTTTTGAGCAGGGACATATCATCATCCCGTCCATACAATTTTCCTACATTCTCATCGCAGATATAATGCTTATCTAATTGGATTGAAAGAATATCTTCCGGGAAATGTACATATTGCCAATCAATGACTCCTATCGGAATGGTGTCACAAAAGTATTGATTCGAATAAGAAACGATGGTATCAGCGACCAGCAGTCCGGTAGTGTCAAATGCTGCATGATACAGCTCTTCGTAGAGATAATACCAGACATCTGCATTCGTTTCTTTTTTACACTCAACATCATAGTACGCACTATCGATGAAGTGGCACGCCATGTCGTAACAGAAATTGACATTACTTGGATGCGGAATAGATTCGAAAAGCGTCCGAAGCTGTTGGTTGGCTGGCGCAGTGGGTGTTTGTGCGAAAACAGATGCCATTGCCATAGACAGCGAACATAGTAGAACAAAATCTCGTTTGGTAAACATATATTATTTGATTCAATGGTATAGTCGGAATAGGAAGAAACTATAAGCGCCACAAAAGTACGCGATTTTATTGAATTATGCAATTTTTAGACGATTATTTTTGTATTTTCGATAAATAACGCAAATTATTACACTACATTTTGCCAATTGCATTAGTATTTCTATACCCTCTCTCTTACATTAATAATATTAAGAGATAAGACAATCCGGTAAACTTTGTGAATTAATGAGGTTGTTCTCTGTTAATGCGTTGGCATGGTTTTGCGTTCTTTGTTAAGGGGAGGGGAATTGGGCGATAATGGAGGTCTCCTATGCCGCTGAAGCGGCAAGAAAATAAGCATTATAAAAAAACAGAGAGACGGTATGGAATACCGTCTCTACAAGAGGGTGGCCTATCACAAGAGTTTGCGCATATTTTGTTGGAAAAAAAAGAGAGACGGTATGGAATACCGTCTCTACAAGTGATGACCTATTTAAGTATTAGGTTTAGTGCAACTGAATAGTTAGTTTATTGCGGGCTAATAGACATTTCTTGCAATAAAGTCTGCAATAAGCGGGAATCTATGCTGTGGGGGCCTTCTTGCGGAGGCGGAGAAGCGCATACCCTAACGAGAACAACAAGAGCGGGA
>CAVKVE010000154.1:0-4397 GCA_963659655.1 Bacteroidaceae bacterium
AAGCGTTTTCTCAAATTATATGGCAATCGTATCAGTCTTGATTACACAGAGAATCTCCTATCAGGTCATTTTGAATACGATTTTGCTTGTGTAGGAACCGATAACAAGATGATTGTCTATACCACGGCAGAAGAAAAGTTATTTACTTCGATACTTAATTATCTGACCACGACAACTCATCTGCAACGGGCTGCATTTGAAATACGGCATATTGACGCCATTCCTCATTCGGAATCTGGCAAAAAACTCTACAACTTATTATCCAATATTTAGATAACATGCTATGGCTATTTTTTCGATAGACAATATTGCTATTCGAGGGGTGGTAACCACCACACCTTCTTTTGTTGAAGAAAATATATCTTATCCATTGTTCGCAGAAGGAGAGGCAGAAAAAGTAATTGCTTCCACCGGCATAGAGCGTAGGCATATTGCTGGAAGAGACACTACAGCAGGCGATTTGTGCTACCAATCAGCGCAACACTTACTGAAACAACTCCTGTGGGATAAGGAGAGTATTGACTGTTTGATATTTGTCAGTCAGACCCCCGATTATAAGTTACCAGCCACATCATGTATATTGCAAGGGAAATTGGGGTTACCTACCACATGCTTTGCTTTAGATATCAGTTATGGGTGTCCTGGGTGGATATATGGTTTGAGTGTCATATCTTCATTGCTATCTGCAGGAAAAATGCACCGCGGAATATTGTTGGTCGGAGATACGCCGACCAAGTTCAAAAATCCGCTTGATAAGACAGCATGGCCTCTCTTTGGTGACGCAGGTTCTGCAACCGCAATCGAGTTTGACAATACGGCACAACCTATGCAGTTTATTCTCGAAACAGATGGCACTGCGTATAAATCTATCATTATTCCCGATGGTGGTGCTCGCAATCCTGTTACAGAACAATCCTTACAACCTATAGAAATAGAGCGTGGGGTTACTCGTACGGCATTGGATACAAGTATGGACGGATTGGCGGTCTTCCAATTTGGTATTAAACGCGGTCCGGCAGTTACAAAACAACTATTAGACGGAACAGGTTATACTGCTGATGATATAGACTTGTTCTTGTTTCACCAGGCTAATCACTATCTCAACGAAAAAATTCGCAAGAAACTCAACATTCCGGAAAGTAAAGTTCCCTATTGTCTCAAGGATTATGGAAACACGAGTTGTGTTACCATTCCTCTTACACTTACCACAGCCTGCCAATCCTACAATTTAACAAAGCAAGAACACACGATTGTGGCTACTGCTTTTGGCGTGGGATTATCGTGGGGAAGCGTACTTATACATCAACAACCTATAAAATGTATTGAGCATCTCTCGTATGAATAATTATAATCCTTTTACCCTAATAGGGAAAAACATTCTCATTACCGGAGCCGCATCCGGGATAGGACGCTGTGTGGCTGTCGAGGCAGACAAATTAGGTGCCTCTCTTGTTTTAGTGGATATCAACGAGGAACGGGTTCAAGAGACATTAACCTTATTGAGTGCAAAACAGCATACCTGTATTACTGCTGATCTTACACAACAAACAGCAATAGAGAATATATGCGACCAAATATGTACTTTAGACGGGCTTGTTAATTGTGCAGGCATAGGCTGTACATTACCCTTCAAATTCTGCAATAGTACAGAGTTACGGCGCATTATGGATATTAATTTCTTTGCCCCTGTTCTTCTAACCCAAAGCATTATTAAGCACAAAAAAATCAACAGAAACGCCTCTATTGTCTATATGACATCCATTGACGGAACGGTTTGCGGGCATATTGGAAACTCTATGTACTCTGCCTCCAAGGGAGCACTAATGGGGTCCGTACGCAGTCAAGCATTGGAGTTAGCCCCCCGAGGAATCCGTGTTAATTGTGTTTCCCCTGCACGCGTAAACACTCCTCTCATTCAGCGTGATAACATTTCGCAAGCAGAGGTTGAGGCAAATATCCAATTATACCCTCTAAAACGATATGCTAACCCGGAAGAAATAGCCTACTATATCATCTACTTACTATCTGATGCAAGTACATATACCACAGGCTCTAATCTAATTATTGATGGTGGGTTTACTTTACAATAAACATAACATATGGCAACTGTAGCGATAATAGGAGGCGGACTTCAATCTCTGTCCGCAGCGTATTCGTTGAAGCGGGAAGACCACAAGGTTGTGTGTATCGCACGCGAAAGCAATCTCAAACGCTTTCGCTACATTGACACCTATATCGAATATGCTGCTACCGATGCGGATTTTTTACCATTCATTACAGAAATTTGCCTGTCTGAGCATATTGATGTAGCCATACCGATGAGTGATAAGATGGCGAGATTGCTCAGTATCAACAAAGAGGATATAGAGCAAACCACATCCACCAAGTGTGCTGTCCCTGCATACGATATCTTTGAGCGTGGTGCAGACAAGGCCTCGCTAATGCGCTTTTTAGAAGCACATTCTTTTGCCCATCCTAAAACACATAACATTACGGCAGATAACATACCAACTGCGGCTGCCTATGTCGGTTTCCCTGCATTGATAAAGCCGAATCACTCTGTTGGTGCGCGCGGCATTACTTTGGTACATAATCTCGCTGAGTTAAACGCCCAACTACCTGCGGTACAGCAACAATATGGCAACTGCACCCTGCAAGAGTATATCGATTGCGGTGCCCAACCCTATTACAATGTCATGTTGTACCGAAGTAAGGACGGAGATATTGTGGCACATACCATTATCGAAATTCTCCGTTTCTACCCTATTAAGGGGGGAAGTAGTTCTTATTGCAGAACCATTAACGACGATACACTCCTACACGAATGTAGTCAAGTATTAGATGCACTTCAGTGGGAAGGAATGGCAGATTTTGATGTGCTGCGTAATTCGCAAGGAGAATATAAAATCATTGAAATCAACCCTCGTGTACCCGCATCTTTGAGAGCAGCCGATATTGCAGGTGTGAACTTTCCCGATATCATCGTCCGCGACTTGCTATGCAGGTTCCAAAAGCCGCAGACCTATCTCACAGACAAGTACCTACGCTTCTTTGGTTTAGATATCATGTGGTTTATTCATTCTCCTAAACGCTTTACCTCACATCCGAATTGGCTGTGCAGCGTGGGGAAAAACACTTACTTTCAGGACATCTACGCCTCGGCTCCTTCTACATGGTTTTCGTGGCTCACAGATGGCATCCATAAACTAATACAACGCAAACGCTTACACCAATCATAACGACTATGAATATCCTTACTTTTGATATCGAAGAATGGGCAATAGAAACCGCTCGAATGGGTGGTCCGCGACCGGGACGACTGCAAGAATACGACACGCTATTGTCCGGAATCCTCGATTTGGTAGAGAGAGAGAGAGAGAGAGAGAGAGAGAGTTCGTCGCTTCCGCTTCAGGCTACTTTCTTCTGCACAGGAAAGATGGCAGAGCAGTTTCCGTCGGTGGTACAAAAAATAGTTGCACACGGACACGAGATAGCGTGCCATTCGTATGCACATACTTGGTGTAACAAGATGACTCCACAAGAAATGGAACAAGACACCTATAAGGCAATTGACGCATTGGAGCAATGTGTTGGAAAAAAGGTACGAGGGTATCGTGCCCCCGCATTCTCCATTACTGAGCGTAACACCTATGCATTTGATATATTGGCAAAATATGGCATAGAATACGACTCGTCCATATTTCCTGCACATAGAGACTTTGGCGGCTTTCCCTCATTTGGCCACGACACACCGGTAACGATTGAGCACAATGGCATTCAACTGCATGAGTTTCCCATTCCGCTTATGTCCTTTATGGGCAGACGCATCGCCTATTCCGGTGGAGGTTATTTTCGTTTATTCCCACTTCGCGCAGTACAACGGGAATTGAACAACTCATCGTATGCAATGACCTATTTCCATATAGGCGATTTGCTGAAAGAGCCGAAGAAAATGATGTCCCGAGAGGCATACGAAACCTATTTCAAAGAACCGGGTACGCTCACTAACCGACTGAAACGCTTTATCAAAAGCAATATCGCCATAGGCGATACTCGGGCAAAGTTGGCCAAACTTGTAAAACAAAATACTTTTGTCAATTTAGAACAAGCAAATAAACAAATCCCATGGCAACAATTACCTTCTATACACTTATGACCTCTGTTCGGACTAAATTGTGGCGTACTGTCAGTAATCTTTTCATCCTCTATCTGCGGAAGATATACAAAATGGATATCGGAGAGGGTGTGCGTATCTCTTGGAAAGCCCGATTAGATAAATCCGTCAATCCAAGAGGACTGCATATCGGCGACAGGACATGGATATTAGCCGGTTTCGTTCTGTTGGCACACGACCATTGCCGCCATCTGAAAGCAGATACCTACATCGGCAGCGATTG
>CAVKVE010000155.1:0-4316 GCA_963659655.1 Bacteroidaceae bacterium
GGCGGGTTATCGTGTTCGCCCGGTCAATCGCCGTTTCTCTCTTAAGAAATAGAAAGCACCTCCCTATTCCGTCCTTTCATTCTCTTTTCGCTAATCCTTTTTTGTCCATCCAACGCAGAAATGGTCTAAGAGTAGTTTCATTGTAAGGAATAAAGGTCTTGCTATGTCCTATAAGAATAATAGGAAACACCTTACAACCATCCGTCTCCGAATTATCTACCACACTATTCTTTCCGTTATCCATCGCAGCAAGACGCGCTTCTATATGCTGCATCATCCGAATGAGTTGTCTACTACGCAATTGGTTAAAGTCCATCTTTAGAGGACTAAGCGTAAAGAAACTACGCAACGACAGGCGACGATTGTCGTTCTTATCTGCTATATTTACATAGCCTTTTTCCTGCTTAACTTGTTCCGGTTTCTTATGTCGGTGCAGCTTTGCACGGAGCATACGGTATAGGCGTATGGGGCTGACAAAATCGTAGAACGGACGCATCTCCGTGTATATCGGCAGTTCGGTGATTGCACCTGCAGGGTCATAGTCGTTGATATTCTTGGCAGAGGCTTTGTATGGCAGAAGGTTGTCGTACGCCGTCCGATAGTCATAGCAAACCGAGCCGCCTTGGCAACCGCCCTTATAGACCGAAGTATCGTGCGTAATGCCGTACTCTGTCAGCACCTGATACAACGCCGGCGTGGGCATCATGCTCCAGTTTGCAGCTCGAAACAGCCACACCTTGTAGTCCGCACGCACAGGGCGCAGCAACGCTTCTAAGTAGCCCACACATTCGCCCACCATCTCTCGGATACGCTTTATAGGCAGTGCCGCCATATTGTAGTCTTCGATACATTGGTCAAAGTGCTTGCCATCCCACTTAGCACGAAAATACGAGGAATGGATATGCAGTTGCACATCGTGTCCTCGCCGAACAGCATCCCGCAGTTGTTCTTCTATCTCAGCGACATGAAAGTCATCGCGCCCAGTCTGCTCCCGATAGCGACGGAAGCAGAGTATCTCTGCCACATCTGCCATTATCACGAGGTGTTGCTTATATTCCTCCAACACATTCATCAGGCGATAGGTCGGCTCCACCATCAGTGCTTGAGGGTTGCCGTCGCCATTGCCGTGTATCTCGTAATCCAAAGTGAAAAGCAGTTTATAGTTCATAGCAAAGTATTTTATCGGTTGGGAGTTGTTTATAGAGTGAGAAGCCTATCTTTCGGTACAGGTTCTGCGCACGGAGGTTGCTGTCTGCGACTACCAAATACACCCGTTGCACCTTCCGTTGCCGTAGTTCGGCGATAAGACGCTGCATAAGTTCCGTACCGTAGCCTTTTCCCCGCTGCTGAGGGTCTATCCAAATATCGTATAGCCACCACGAATAACGGCGTATCTCACGGCTGAACTTGTGGCGTATTACCCCACAGCCGAGTAGTGTATTTCCCTCTTTCAACAGCATAAAATCAGACGCGTAAAGTCTTGATAATGAGAGTATTGCATACCCCCCTATTGGTATATTTGCTTATCTCCTTATCGGGGAAATAGGCATGGACTGCGGCATAATCCGCTTGGGTATATGGAACGAGTGTCGGCATAGTGTGCAGGTAGATAGAAAACAGAATTACAGTTTATTACTAAACAGCCGCAGCAGTTTGCGCTGCGAGAGCAAGAACCGAAGCAAGCGATACTTCCACGGCACGATGATAATACGCCCCGCCTTATTCTGTATATAATCAGCCCCAAATCCCTGCTTGAACAAATACACACCATAGGCAGGGTCAGTTTCTTTTGGAGCGACAGGGCAACCACCAAAATCAAAATATAGTATTCCTTTTTGCCGAAAATACTCTACCGCTTTCCAATAGTAGTAGGTACCTGACCCCGTTTGCCTATTTGCTTCGCTATCACTACCTGCCATATGTCCGTATATTGTATGCCCGCCACATATAAAAGTGGCGGCAGCAACCATACGCCCTTGCCAAAAGACTGCAACCAAATAGCTATCATAATCCGTTAGCAAAGTCCGAAAGAATTCATCCGATTTCAGCAACATTGAGGATTGTGCATTATGAGAAATTGCCCGCTGTTGCGTAACCTCACGCAACGATTGGAACTCTTGCAAGTAAGGTAGTGCCTCTTCTTTATATAAGAATTTTACATCCAATTGTGCTAAATCTGCTTTCTTTATAGTACGCTTTTTCAATCTATCAAGTTTGCTATATAATTCATCCACTGTCATAGACAAATCATACACAAATGTTGCATTATCTTCTGTAACATCCAAATCAATTCCGTTTCCCCGCACCCAATGCGTGAGATTGAGCATAGTGATATGCGAACGCCGGGCATACGCACGCACTGCAGCAAGCAAGGGGGCTGCATATTGGCTTTCCCATTCCGCCGATACGAACACGGGATAACTATCGAAATAGACCGACTTGGCTAAACATCGCACCACACGGACATTTCCCCGCAGCGTGCCTACCCATCCGCCTACGACTTGCTCCCCGTCAAGCACGACCATACCCCACAACGAAGAGGCATAGCGCACCGGCAACATGGGGTTTCCCCAACGCGTGGATTGCACAAGGGAATAAAAAGCGGAATAGTATTTTTCCGAAAGCGGAACAATTGATATAGCCATAAGTTAGAATCTTACAAATCAACACTTTTTTGATAGAGCGCATAGAGTGTATCTGCCACCACGGGCGTAGTATAACGGGCAGGCAATGCGGGCGAGGACAGATGTCCTACCGCCATGGCTTGTCGCAAGCAATGCGCCACATCGGTAGCCTCATAGTCGCAGAGGAACGCATTCGGCACGCCGGCTACAACCTCCCGCACATCGCCCACATCGGTCGATACCACAGGACAGCCGCACGCCACCGCCTCTTTGATAAACTGCGGACTCCCCTCCGTGAACGAAGTCATCAGCGCACAATCGCACGCATTATACAGCAACGGCATCTGCTCCCGTGTATAGCCGAAGAGTTCCAAGAGGACAACACCACTCCGACCTCCCACACGACCACTCCGACCTCCCCTAACCCCTCCAAAGGAGGGGAATTGCAGTGTATCGGAAGCCCCCTCTCTGAGGGGGTTGGGGGAGTCGGAGTCTAGGCCTGTGCTGTATAATGTATCTACTGCTGCTTTTGCTAATGGATAGTTCTTCACTCGGTCGGCAAACTCTTTGGAAAATAGAATATAGGTCTTGTCCTGTTCCCAACCAAGTTGCTTACGACACGCAGTCCTGTCCAGATGGCGAAAAGCCGTTGTATCTACCGAGCAAGGCACGACAGCAGCGTTCTTCGGTTTGCCCGCCTTATGCAACAACTGCTCCGAAACAAAGATATTGCAGTCCGACAGCCACATCGCCCAACGGGACAACCATCTGACCGAACCGCTATTCACATCGCTCCCGTGGAAAGTGGAAAAGACTTTCACTTGAAGACTCCCCCCATGCCCCCTCAAAGAGGAGGTGATGGATTGCGAGTTTTCGGTTTTCTGTAAAGCGTCTTTGGGGGTGTATTTTGTGAATAGTCTGACCGATAGTGCTGCCACCAAACAGCACAGACCACTATGCCCATGCACAATGTCGGGGCGACACGAACGCACCGCTTTCGGTATGCCCCACAACGCACGGACATAACCCCGCCAACCGCCTGCAATGAGGTAGTACTCAAACTCCACCCCTTTGGCTCGCAATGCCTGCACCTGCTCATAGATAAAAGGTGCAACATACTCCGTATAAGGGGCGTAATACCGACGACTACAAACAATAAGTACTTTCATAACACAATCGCCCTACTCGACCAAGCCGAGCAGGGAACAAAATAGAACGAGAAACGGAACTTAGTGCGCGAGGAGCGCAGAATAGATCGATTGCAGCGTGCGAGCCACTTGCGAATTGGTAAGCCCCTGCGACAGCAGACGCTCTCGTGCATCGGTACGGAACTCCGAAACAGCACTTTGCTGCGTTGCACAATGCGCAGAATACGGCTCTTGCGCTGTTGAAGAAGGCTCGTCGTGTTGCTTTTGTACAGTTGTGGGCGGATCTTGCTGCTGCGAATATATGGGGGGGGGGGGGCAAAATTAAGCACTCTTCGCAGTAAAACAGCGAGTTCGTGCGGATTGCGGCTATTCGCTACTGCGCAACCCTCTATGCCCTCTATGCGTTCCCGCACATCACCCACATCAACCGACACGATCGGACACCCATTTGCCATGGCTTCTTTCACCACCTGCGGACTTCCCTCTTGCCGACTGGTCAGCAACAAGCAGTCTGCCGCACACATCAACAGATTGACCGTCGAGC
>CAVKVE010000156.1:0-4099 GCA_963659655.1 Bacteroidaceae bacterium
CCCGTGAGGTCCACCTCAATGGCAGAATTGATAGCCATTGCCCGTGGGTTTTGGCGGATAATTTGCGGGTCGTTTGTCCATGCTACATCGCGTATCACAAAGTCGGGGTTGCCATCGATGTAATCATAGAGGTGGCGCGAACCCAACACCAAACTGCCCACAGATTTCCCCGGCAGCACTTTCTTGAGCGAGTTGTCTATTACGCCTTTTTCGATGAGTGGCAGCACACCGTCTGTAATCGCTTCGGTATGCAGCCCAAGGTGCTTATGGTTACGCAGGGCATTGATGACGGCATTCGGTATTCCCCCTACCCCAATCTGCAGCGTGGCGCCATCGGGTATCTCGGCGGCAATATAGTTACCAATGCGGGTTTCTATCTCGTTGGGCGTGGCAGTAGGCACCTCTATCAACGGCTCATCCCCTCGACACATTGCCGTGATTTGGCTCACATGGATGACAGGATCGCCAAAGGTGCGGGGCATATACTTATTCACCTGTGCAATAATCGTCTTCGCACATTCCTGCCCCGAAAAAACAATATCCGCCGAGATACCGAACGAACAATAGCCGTTCTCGTCGGGTTCGCTCACATTCAGAAATGCCACATCTACAGGCACTTGCCCGCTGCGGAAGAGGAACGGCACCTCGCCCAAGAAAGCAGGAATGGTATCCGCCACCCCTTCGCGCATTGCCCGTCGGAGGTTGTTCGGCACAAAGATACTCAGCGCACGGAAGGAGTCCATCAGTTCGCGTTTGGCGTACGGTGCATCTTCGGGATGGACACCAAAACCCGAGATGATTTTCACATCCCTGAGTTCGTCTGCCCGCGCCGTCAGTGCTCGTAACAGCACCATTGGAATGGAGGTAGAACCTTGCACCACAATGGTGTCGCCGCTCTTGACGAGCCGCACCGCCTCTTCCGGCGTAAGATAATGGTAAGTATTCATAGTGGAATGATTTATTGAACGGATTTTTCTAATGTTTGCCAAAGAGTATCATCCGGAACAGGGGCTGTAATGGAGATAGGTTCGTGACTAACAGGATGAATAAATTCGATACAACGCGCATGCAAGCAAATGCCTCCATTAGGATTACTGCGGTGAGCCCCATACTTCAGGTCGCCTTTGATAGGACACCCCATTGCCGCCAACTGACAACGGATTTGGTGGTGTCGTCCCGTCTCGAGGTTGATTTCGAGCAGTGTATAATGCTCGCCCACTGCGATAGTTTTATAAGTTAGGACTGCTTTCTTAGCCGTTTTGTCTATGGGCAATCCGTTTTTATCAAGACGAGCTATATAGGACTTATTCTGTTTTTCGTTGCGCACCAAATAGTTCTCGAGCCGCCCGCAGAGACTTCCCCAAGCCCCTCCAGAGGAGGGGATGTTTCCCCCACTGCGCGGGGTCCCCACAAGCCCCTGCGCAGTGGGGTGCACTTGAGGGGGGAAGGGGGAGTCACGGTTCTCCACTATCGCCCAATAGGTCTTTCGTATCTGCTCATGGGATTTGAACATTTCGTTTAAGCGTGAGAGGGCTTTGCTCGTACGCGCAAAGAGCACTACCCCACTCGTTGGACGGTCAAGCCGATGCGTAACCCCAAGAAAAACTTCTCCTGGTTTATGGTACTTCTCCTTGATATACGCCTTTACCACATCACTCAGTGGCGTATCCCCCGTCTTATCGCCCTGCACTATCTCGTTACAAGTCTTATTGACGGCAATAATATGGTTGTCTTCGTAGAGAACGGTCATTACAATTTGACAATTTGACGATTTACAATTTGACGATTTACAATTTGACAATTGACATATATGTCATTGTTATGCATTATGCATTGCCCTTTGCCGTACGGCTTCGTATATCATCACCCCGGCGGCTACGGAAACATTAAGACTTTCGATAGTCCCCGTCATAGGAATACGCACTTGGTCGGTGGCGAGTGCTAAGTTTGCCTCGTATATACCTTTCTCTTCCGATCCCATAATGATTGCCGTAGGCGTAGTCATATCCACATCGGTATAGTTGGTCAAAGTATGCTCCGTAGCCGCCACAATACGCAACCCACTATCTCGCAGGTAGTTCAGGCAGTTCTGTAGATTCTCCACTTTACAAATAGGCAATGTATGGAGAGCTCCTGCAGAGGTTTTCACTGCATCACCATTGATAGCCACGCTACCGCGTGCCGATATAACAATGGCATCTACGCCCGCACAAGCACAGGTACGGGCAATAGCGCCAAAATTACGCACATCCGTAATGCCGTCCAACACCATTAGGAGAGGTGTTTTTCCCTCATCGAAAAGTGATTGTACCAAATCCTCTACATCATAGAACTCAATGGGCGAGAGAAAAGCAATGACCCCTTGGTGGTTCTTGTCGGTGAACTGATTAAGTTTCTCTACCGGGACTTTCTGCACGGGAGTACTTGTACCGGCAAGTTTTTGCAGCAGTTCTTTGCCAATCGTACTGCTCATATCCCGACGCAGCAGCACCTTATCAAGCACCTTACCCGCATCAATAGCTTCCATTACTGCCCGAATACCGAAAATCATTTCTTTTTCCGGTGGACGCTTGGTATCATACTTGGGCTTCGCTGTGCTTCGTGTATTTTTCGTAGTTTGCTCCGAAGCAGACTGATATGATTTATAAAACATATTTTAGTATTTTAGCCAATTAAGAAAATCAGAAACATTCGTTGAGAAAGCATAAGGAGAGCTGATAGGCTCGCCCGTTGAAGAGAGTTGCACATAATAAGGCTGCGCATTCGAACCAAAACGCTCTTGCTGCAGGCGACTATTCTTTTCGCCAATGCCATCCCGCTTATCATCCACATAGAGTTCGATCAATACATAGTGCTGCAAGCGAGCTTTCACCTCCTCATTATCCAGTACATACGCCTCCATCTTACGGCAGTTAACACACCCATAGCCGGAGAAATCAAGCAAAATAGGTTTATGCTCCTGTCGTGCATAGGCAAGTCCTTCTTCGTAATCATTAAACACCTCACGCCCCTCTATTTCCATAGGAGGTGCAAATGCCGAAACTGCTTTAACGGGTGCGCCCCAAAGTCCCGGAACGAGATAAGCCGTGAAACCCCACGAGAGAACAATTACCACCATACGGATAATACGGCGCGTCCACGACACTTTGGATATTCCCCATACCAGATACAGACCGATGCCGAAGAAGCAGGCAATCCATATCGCAAGGAATAGCCAACGAGGCAATATACCCCACCCGTATGCCAAATCAGCTACGCTTAAAAATTTTAGCGACAATGCCAGCTCTAAAAAAGCTAACACCACCTTGAAAGACTGCATCCAACCTCCTGAACGAGGCATACTCTTCATCCACTGTGGGAACATCGCAAAAAGCGAGAACGGCAAAGCGAGAGCAATGGCAAAACCGAGCATACCCAATGCAGGGGCAAGATACGAATGCCCCGCAGCCTCTACGAGCAGGGTGCCGATAATAGGTCCTGTACACGAAAAAGATACTATCACGAGTGTGAATGCCATCAGCAGGATAGAAAGGAAACCACTGGTAGAGCGAGCTTTGCTATCAAGTTTTGTAGACCAAGAAGATGGCAGTGTAATCTCAAACAATCCGAAGAAGGACAGAGCAAACACCACTAATAGTGCAAAGAAAAATAGGTTGACTACCGCATTGGTAGATATGGCGTTCAGTGCCGATGCACCAAAAATAGCCGTTACCAGCAGCCCCAATCCGACATATATAAGAATAATAGCTACTCCGTAGAGCAATGCATTCTGCACACCCTTATCGGAGCGTTTGAGAAAGAACGACACTGTCATGGGGATAATAGGCCACACGCAGGGCGTAAAGATAGCCAATAGACCGCCCAAGAGTCCCATAATGAATATACGCCATAGCGAAGTGTCAGGAAGCGTGTTAAGAGTTAATTGTTCATTGTTAGTTGAACATTGTGCATTGTATGTCCACACCTCCGGAGCGGTACACATTTGGTCGTTGCAGGCATTATAGCGGATTTGTATATCTTGCGAGGCGGGCAGAACAACACGATAGGTGTCGCTGTACTCTTTCTCTACTGCAGAATCGCCTATTGAGAAAATAGTAGT
>CAVKVE010000157.1:0-4095 GCA_963659655.1 Bacteroidaceae bacterium
TGCGATTCCTCCAATGCTTTTTTCAGTAATTCGTACATTTTCTTACCATGTGATTCGATAGTGTTCTTATCCCAACCATTCTTATAATCTTTGTATACCATAAGTAGTTTTAGACTTTCTATCGAACCGGTAACACTCCGAAAGTAGGACTCCACATGGGCTCTTTTCTCCTCAAAAGAAGAATTACTCAATGCCGAATTTAACCCCTGAGATATCATCACCAAATTTCCAAAACTATCCCGTAAAGCGGTGTCCTCCTTATCATCCTCCCATTTTATTCGTGATTCTGTCTTTGGGTGTTGTGGGGCAATATGTTCAATGCTTCGATTACGAGAGAAGACATAGTTATTGGCTATCTTTAGATATTCAGCATCGCCATTTTCTGACGAGAATAAATTTTCGCGCTGCTGCCACAAATAGAAATCCAGTCTCCAAAACCAATATCTAATATCCTTTCCAAAACATAAATTCTCATATTGCGGCAACGGATTCACTACATCACATTGTGTGATAAGATGCAGGAACAATTCTTTTGGGGCAGGAATAGATTGTTTACCCTCCATATAATCCATCAACCAACCAAACCACCGATAATTGGTATAGTTAGATGATGACACATACAAGAAAGACTCAAACATCAATAGTTCCTGCAGATCTTTATCATAATCTTTCTCATACTCCGAGCATTCCATATCAAGGGTGTAGCCATATTCTGAAGTCCGAATAAAACAGATATCCATAACTATACGACTGCGCACCAATAAGAATACGAATTGCTGCAAATCTTTCGTGTTGACATTCTCTCCCTCATAAGGCAAGTAGGTTTTGAATGTCTCCAACAGATTACCTTGATTAAAGAATTCATCTATTCGTGGAATCTCAACACCTTTCTTTGATAGATAGTAATACAATGTTTGCAGTAACAGATATGGGAAACGCAATGTACCTCGAGAAATAGTATCTACACGATTCTCTTGCTTGGGTTTCTGCGATGATGGCTTCACATCCATTATTGTTCTCTCATCGTCATCAGACTTGTAATGGATTAGTTCCGGAAGTTGAGACGATAATGTATCCAAAGTAATAGATAGTGCTCTATTTTTTTGTTCCTTTAGTTTGTTAGAGTCCTCACATCTAAAAAACAAAGTATCTACATCTGCAATTTTATTCCATAACTGCATATACGAAACAACATCACCATCCAAATTTCTAAGCATCTTCACTTTAAGGATTTCATGCTGTTCAAGATTTTTACCTCCACTGTTCATCCGTTCAAAATACTTATTCAAATCTTGCGCATGATAGTTTGGTGGCAGTTCTGAAATAAAGAAACTAATATGTTGATACAGATAGTGAGAAAATTGTTGTGTTTGATTTTTCAGTTGCTCTTCATTATCTATAAACTTAGTAATTTCATCTATTGCCTCCTTCATATTCTGATTCACAGTTCCTGCGGTATCTCCCCTCTTATCTATAAGTTGTTTGAGGTATGCATTATCTTTTTTTCGTGCATCAAAATAGAGACGAGGTTTCTCACCACACAAAAGGAAATTTTTCCATTCTGTTTCCTTGTCTTTCTGTATCTGTAATACACATCCCAACAAAGTCAAGACTGTAAAGCGTTGCTGCCCATCTACCAACTGCTTTTTACCATCAATGGTAGTAGTTGTTAGCATACCTATGTAATAATCCTTGTCCGCAGCATCAATATATGCGTTTTTTAAGTCTGTAAGCAATTGATATACATTATCTCTACTCCACTCAAACAATCTTTGATAAATAGGAATAGAAAACATCAACCCTTCTTGAACTATTATTTCCGGTGTATATTTCATAACTTGATATTTTTTATTGATTCAACAAATATGTAATCCGACATTTCATTTTTGATTTGTGTAACACACGCTCTCATTCGTTTTTGAATGGGTGTCATTTCATGCAGATATTTTAATGGAAAATCCCTACACAAATTAAATGCTTCTGCAATAAAGAAAGTAGGCGATGTAGCTTGGTCTATCATTAAGACAATACCTAAATTCGAAATGTATGACGATATAGAATCACGCAATGCGCGCGAAGTGTCGTACCTGTGCTGCAACAAAATACGCAAAATTAGTACGGCAACATCTGCAATACATTGTTCTCCAAACTTCTGGTAGTATGCAAAAAGAATGGCCTCTGCCGCATCTCGATACCATAGGAAACTTCCATAATCCGAAAAATGCGAATGTATCAAACGATACACTTCTGTATTTTCCAATTGATGATATTTAGCCCTTTGCAATTCCACAAATGTAAAGAAATGCGTTCCCCCTTGTATTGGTTCATTAAAATAGAACCGCTCGCCAAAAGGAGGAATCTCTGCCATTATGGCAGCCGCCTCATATTCTTTTTTCACATGATGGTCATTGGGTGCAATACGCACCTCTTGCTTGCGCATCCATTGCCGAAGGTAGAAAATAAAGGTATCCAGCGTTCGCTCATAGTCGGGGAGAAAATGGTTATCTTTATCTATTCTTCCCTGCTCTATCATATCATTCCATGTCTCAGCCGCTTTCTGCGATTGCAACTCAAAATTTTGAGGGATATAACGGA
This sequence comes from Bacteroidaceae bacterium, assembly GCA_963659655.1. Taxonomy (GTDB): domain Bacteria; phylum Bacteroidota; class Bacteroidia; order Bacteroidales; family Paludibacteraceae; genus Colicola. Next base: position 2,596 of record CAVKVE010000157.1, read on the forward strand.
GATGATGAACCTTCAACAAATCATAGTCCGTTAGCATAACACCTCTTGAGTTTTCGTTCGAGAAGAATGTGTATGCCAAGTCTAACGATGCATTTTTTAGAACAAGCACACTGAATTCTATTTGCGACAAAAGAATCTGAACAAATGACGCATGGTCGGCGATATGCTTTGCAATATAATTAGAAATAACATTCTTATTGTATGCTACATACTGATAGGCTTCGCTTGATGATAATTTCTCTCCCATTAAGCAAGTCGTTTTCCCCAATTGGTGCAAGATAAGCGAGAGAGTAACCAAGCGTTGTTGTCCATCGATAATATCATACCGACTGTCATGGTAATGTAAGATTATAGTCCCCAACCGATAAGGCACTCCTCCATATCGCTCTTTATGCTCTACCAAATCATCAAGAAGACATTTCACATTATCCTCACTCCAACAGTAGATTCGCTGATAATCAGGGATTTTCAAATTCAACTTGAATACATCCTCAAGCCCTTTAATATCCAAGTCAACCGGTGAAGCAAAGGTTGGTTCTTCGTTGGATACCTCTATTACCTCTTCTTTGATAGTAGTTTCACTCGATTCGAAATTATGCATCAATTTATCAAAGAATGGAATAACAACATCCAGTACCTCTGTTAATTTATCCCAACTGTCTATTTCCTCTCGGAATCTACAACTAACAGAGTCTGCAAACGAATTCCATTCATAGCGTTCATCGGCATCCGTTTCACGCTCTAAATAATCCACTAAATTTTCATGGCTATCCAGATTTCCAATATATAGAGTTACATAACGACAGGATATTTCATAGTAAATACTCTCATCCGTATCTAAGACACGAATAGAGCGATTTTGTTGCCACTGACCTTTGTGGAAATTCTCCTTAATGGTTTTACTTGTCCATTTTTTGACAACTTGACCTTTCACAAAATCGGACAAGCCTGTGTTAATCCAAATCATAATACTATCTGTTTTTATTTATTTCTAAATCCACTGCAAAGGTACAAACCCGTTGGCGAAATTAAATTAGTGCGTATTGAATTTTGCCGATGGGTGTTTATAATATAAATCTCACTTCTCTATAAAAGGAATTATGCACCTATCTCTACCAGTTTGTCGCGATACGCTTCTAAGCCCATTTGGCAGAATGCGTCGGTCATTCCTTGTGGGATATAGATGGTTTGGAGGCTGTCACATTCACTAAAAGTACTATCTCCAATACTTGTCACACTATTAGGGATAGTAATTGATGCCAAACTGCTACAACCACGAAAAGCACCATAAATGCTTGTTACACCATTGGGGATAGTAAATGATGCCAAACTGCTACAACCAGAGAAAGCACAAAGTCCAATTATGCTTACGCTATCAGGAATAGTAATTGACACCAAACTACTACAACCATAAAAAGCATAATTTTGAATACTTGTTACGCTATTGGGGATAGTAATTGATACCAAACTGCTACAACCACTAAAAGCACAATCTCCAAT
>CAVKVE010000158.1:0-4081 GCA_963659655.1 Bacteroidaceae bacterium
TTTTTTGTACCGTATGAGGACAAAAAAGCAATAAAACACAAACCTACAAACAACCAACATTATGCTCGACTTTTTTCAAAAGTGTGGAAATGCCAAATGGTTCATTGCAATAGCAATCGCTATTGTGGTCTATATCATCTACCGCCGCAACAAGAATAACCAAACAACCTAAATAATCACAGCGAGTACGAAATCAGAAACGAAGTGAGTAGTCAAGAGGAACAGGAATGACCTAACAATAGTAAAATGACCGAAAGCGGATACAAGAAAGAGAGTAGTCAGGGCAACGCTTTTGCCCGTTTGTACAGATGATACCAGCGTATCGTTTGCACAGAGAAACGAGCAAAAGCGGTAGGTGTGAAATTACGAATCAATCAAAAATAAGAACATGCTAAACAAAGTATCAACCGTGAGCATATTGCTCATTATTGTCATTGCACTGATTGTATTTTTCGGTGTGAGAAATGGCAAGAAATGTAGTGAAACCACTACCAAAACAACCAAAACCAACGCTTCCGATAGCGCAGAACCTTCTGCTTTCAAAGGCAAGCATTAAACACAAACATTACAAACGATTAAAATCCAATAGAAACATGCGTAAAGAAATTTTATCGGACCGTTTTACGGGAAAAGAAAAAGTATCACTAAAGAATCGTGCTCGTCGCGTCAGCAAGGCAACAGGCGATGCATTCAACATGGCATGTCTTATCGACGAGAGCAATGCCGGTCGTCCCGTACAAATCGGATTGCAGAACTTAGATACCGTGTCGCACACTGTTGCCGTCTTCGCAGGCGATTTGCAGAATGTGGACGAGATAAAGGACATAGCAGGCGAAAGCGTTGATGCCATCATCACCCATGGTACCGTTCTCAAGAACGACGCTGACGCCCCATTGCTTGTATGCGACTGCCCTAAATTGGAGTATATCCGTCGCTATCTGCAACGCAACCCAACGCGTATTGATGCATTCCAACTCACCACCGACAACGAGTTGCAGTTCGCTAACACACTCAAATTGGTTGAATACTCTCCGTTTGGCGGCCCTGTGAGCGATAGTATCACGCCTAAGACCTATCTCACGCCGGAGCAATTCAACCGCACCATGGTGGAGATTTCCAACATCAAGCATTTCTCGTTGGATCACGCCCATGTGTTCATCGTAACCATTGGTGCGGGACGCACATTGGATATGACCTTGATGCTTGGTTCTGCATTCGACAGTGCTGCTGCATTGCAAGATATGGCAGAGGCACTCATCGGGTAATTATTCAATCCAACACTCGATAGATTATGTCATATCCAACAGGCAAACAACTGCTCGATAGTGCCATCAAGTTTGCGCTTTCCACTATTCCTGCCGATGAACTGCAGAAACTATTTGCGTCGCTTGGCTATGATACCGATGATGTAACATTGGAGATGTGCATCGAAGCATGGGATAAATTTGGTGAAGAATTTACCAAACCATTCTTCTCGTTGGCTCACGACCAACTCGACGATGCGGACAAAATGAAAGCGGTGCGCAAATCGTTACAGAATAGCAAGGTGTTCCTATCACGCGCCGATGGCAAGAGTAATAAATCCGAAACATCGGGTGAGTTTGACCAAAAGAAATGGGAAAATGCACAATCGGTATTAAGTTACCTTTATGGTATGTGTGAGAGTGGTTATAAGACCTACTCTCAAGCACAGAACGATGCCAATGCAGCCGCTATCAAAGCAGAGTCGGAAGCAAAAGCGATGACACTGGAAGCGCAAGCGCAACAAAACATGACAAAATGGATCATCATCGGAGGTGGTGTGATACTGATAGTCATTATTGTACTTGCTATAGTAATCTCGAAACGCAAATAATAGTAATCACTCGTTTTCTTTTTCAGTGTGGCTCGCTCGTAACCTTTGCGGGCGAGCCATTATTGGTTAAGATGAGCCATAAACTATGCAAATAGAACATACAACAAATACGGGATTTATGTATGGTACACCGGCAGCGGTGTCTCACCAATCGGGTATTCTATACATCAACGATGAACTATACGACAAACTCACCCCTTTTCAGAAGGAGTTTGTAAAGCAGCACGAGATAGGGCACTACCGCAAACAAACTCATGATGAGTTTGAGGCGGACAAGTATGCTTTCAATAAGTTGGCAGGCAAGTACAAATGTTCACTCAAACAAAGTATAGGGACTTTGGAGACTATTCTCGATGGTGATGACGCGGAACATGCTAAACGCATACAACGCATGTATGAGTTGGCGCTTAAATGGGATGCCGAACATGGCAATGTGGCTGCTGCGCAAGAGTTGGAGCGTATTATGAAAAATGTATCGCGTGCCGATGGTAAGAATACCCAGACAGTGCAGGCGGTGAATACAGCAGGCGATAAGATGAACGAACTCGCCACCATCATATATCAAGGAAATGTGTCCCAAAAGCAGACCGAGAACACGGGCGACAATACACAGACATTGATGTATATGATGATGGCATTGGCAGTAATAATGGTTCTAAAGAAATAAATCGTTATGGCAACAAATTCAAGCATGGATGCCTATTCCTTTGGTACATTATGGCAGGAGGCAACACAAGCCGTTGGCTACACTTGGTCTGCGCTGATGAGCGGACTGACAGATATATTGGGAACTCGCGCATACTATAATTCAGAGCAGTCCAAATATGAGGAACAGCGCAAGATAACAAACTTCACGACCTTGGCCAATAGTGGCAAGAACGGTAACATAGTGCTTATTATTGGTTTACTAGCCTTGGTGGCTATTGTGGTGTATATCATCTATCAAAAGTACAAGAAAGACAAATAAGATGGCTCTAACAACAGAACAAAAATACGGAATCGCTATGTCGCAAGCGACGGCAGAGGAACAGACCTACATCTCGAACCCAACGAAGAAGAACTACACTTGGTTGATTGTTTTGGTGACTATTGCTGTCATAGCAGGGACGGCATACTTTTTCTACAAACACTAATTTACGAGTTATGGCAACGAGTAGTACATATAACGGAACAGGCAAAGCATTACGCTATATCAATATCGATGCAGCACCCGGCGATCCTTCAACCTTTTGGGTGAGCGAATCAGGTAAGTATTATCGAACCTACGATGAGGCAACAAAAGATGAGGGGTTGACGAATGTCAATCCGGAAGACTATGCTATCAAAAAGTCATTCTTTACACAGCATAAGAAACCGCTTTTGATATGTGCGGTATTGCTTATTTGTGGTTTTGCAGTAATCTACCTGTTTGATAAGAATAAGTTGATTTATGGAGGGAAGCCATGGTAAGAAAAGCATTTCAATTATATGGAGCGGATTACTCACGCGCCGATGGTATGACGGTGTCGTATGATGATGTCAAAAACTACCTTTCAACCGTCGGAAACGATGAAGATGGTGGAGTGAATATCAGCAGTAATGCTCAACTCAAACAGATTATCAAAGAAGCAATAAAAGAATCCGGTGAGAACAAAATAGCATTTTCTCTGTTTAATCACGACTTTATGGAGAGTGATGTGGCTACCATCAATATGGTGCTGAACATCTTGGCTATTTTGTTGGCAATAATAACGCTCGTAAAACGAAGATAGATATGAATAAAAACACGGCTATATTGATTGGTATTTGTGTGGTTGTGGTGTGCATCACCGTCGTGGTCTGCGTAATGAACATATCCAAAGGCAAGGAGCAACAGTTCATTTGGGGCAGTACCGCTTATGATGCGGATGCCATGAACTCTCTTATTGGTGCGTTCCAATCGGCAGCAGCAGAAGGCGGTGCCGGTGATTCGCTATGGTAATATGGCGAAACTATGTATTGTAACATCATTGGCAGACAGTTGCCTATATCGCCACTATTCCGTTTGGGCTAATGGCAAAGTTTATCACTTCAATGAGAGTGGTGCGCATTGTCAAACAGAAGCCGAGTTTATGGCGAAACGGCAGTTGATCCGCGAGATAGAGGCAACCCAAAGTGATGAAGAGGTAGAACAATACTACCAATCACACCGCAGTAGTCAATACGATATGCTAACCTATAACTGCGAACATTTTGCCTACGAATGCG
>CAVKVE010000159.1:0-4066 GCA_963659655.1 Bacteroidaceae bacterium
TAGGTGACGGGTAAGTGACGGGTAAGTGACCGGTAAGTGATAGGTAGGTGACCGGTATGGAACGGGGTGTTGGATGTTAAAATACCTTGAGTTGGTTCGGGAGTGGTTCGGGAAACGATAGGAAAACGGGAAAAAAAATAATATATATAGGAGGGAATATAGGGAGAAAATTTAGGATATATATATTAGGTAAGGAATACTATGGAAAGGTATGCGCATTATCTACTCTGTGTCATTGTCATTGTCATTGTCGCTGTCGTTGCTTTCGGCGGGCAAGGGTTTTATGACGACATCTCTAAGCGTTACGATGTAGCCCAAGAGAATTCGGGTGGTTGTTTTATCATCGCTCGGATAGCAATAGCACTCCTTCCAACCATCCGCATACGGAATCTCATCGTGCGATATATAATATGAATCGTCTTCCATGTCTTTTTCGTTCTTAGCACTATATTCTATATTCTTTTCGTTCTTGGCACTATCCTCTATATTCTTCTCACTCTTAGAACTATCTACTACATCCTTTTCGCTCTTAGAACTGCCTTCTATATTCTTTTCATTCTTAGCGCTGTCTTGCATTTCCTGCTCATGCTTAGACAATTCTTGTTCTTTCTTGGGTGATTCTACTCTTCGTTCCATCATAATTTTATCCACCACACCGCTTATGGAATGGGTCTCGCTACCATGATGTTCTTCGGTAAAATCGACTATTATATCACTGACATTGGTTGGTTTCGAGGGAACCTCACACGTCCAATCAACCCTATCCCCCACCCGGAATGGTTCTCCACAACACTGCAACTGCCATGCGTGATAGTAGATATTGCACAAACCCAAGTGCGATTCTTCCGTAATTTCATTTTTCCCAATATACGCAGACAGACAAGCCACCTCCTCCGCTATGCTCGAAGTGTACGAATCGGAATCAACAGGTGTCGCAATGGACACCTTGCCGGTCAGCCGAAGAAGAGGCGCCAACGGAAACTCTGTCTGCCCCGCCCATGACGCCCGAAAACCTGCCAAGCCAAATGCATTCAAAACACGAAAGCCCTCGGCAACAACCGCACTTCGGAACATTGCGAAGGGGACTGCCTCATGCCATTCGTTCAACAGCTGCCTATTTGCGGGGTTCCAATCATCGTATTCAACAATGTCGAATTGAAGGATACTTGACGCATCCAGGTGTAAATCAAAACACACTACATTAGGTTCCAATTCCCACTCAAACGCATCAGTTTCCTCGTATTCGTCTGCTGCGAAATCAAGTCTAAAGCACGAATCAACCAGAGAAGTCAATGGATTAACCCCTATATAACTTGCATTGTATCGAAGCACTTGGTCGTTTATCAGCAACTCTATCTCGTAACAGCCGAGTACTATCTCGTGAGTAAAGACACAAAATTTGTTCATATTGTATGGATTTAGATTAGAAAATTAGGCTACAAAGATAGTTTATTTTTAGCAGAGTAACAAATGAGAAAACATTCGTAAACAAACTATACTGCATTCTATAGGCAGAAACACACAATTCACACGGAATAAAACAGCGCATAGACGATACACTATGGACATTTTTCTACTTCAAACACATTGAAAAAAGGGAAATATAGAAGAAACAGTATTTGGCGGGAGTCAGTAGTTATATGTGCGCCATTTGCCAACTCAACATTCTCCTGCTCATTATTTATTATAGGCATTCTCTAAACATCTTGAATAGGAACAGTTTCGTCCCAACCAATCAACACCCATTGTTCGCACCATTGTAATTACCTCTTCACATTCTATTATATCAAAAATAAAGAATGTTCGACACACACAGACTTAATTAGAATAACATAATCACAAATATTTCACCACACACACATCATGGTGAGAAGTAAATCATATATATATGACAATTCTTGCATATTTTTCACGCATATAATTTGCAGATATAAAAAAATACATGTACCTTTGCGGCGAAAAAATAATTCTCCAAATTATAGTATTATGAAAAAAATCTGTAAAGTATTCATTACATGTGCGTGTCTAACTATTACCCATGTTTTTGTAAATGCCCAAGAGCAACTAACACCTGAATGTAGCGTCGAGATTAAGCCCAACCAATATATAATACATTTCAAATTACCGGAGTATTGGTTTGAAAAAAATGACGAATATGTTTTAGACGAGCATGAATATGGAGAACCAGATAATTGCGGGATTTTCTTAGATATAGATATGGATGCTGATTTTGATGTAACAGACATCCCGAGTTACCCAGAAATACCTTTCTTTTCATTAAATTTATTACTTCCTTCTAATGCATCGAACCTTTCGGGATATATTCAAAATATCAAAACCGAAGATGTATATATAAATGAGAAAATTACTCCTGCAATATTAGGGAATTATATAGAGAATATAAATGGCTCTAATGTATACATTCCAATTGATAAGAATGAGGATCCATGTGTTTTTCAATCGGATTATTATGCAAATGGATATGATTCGATTTATCCTACTGGTTTCTATCGAGATTTTTATCGGTATTCTTCGCCTATTGATTATATAGGAACGACCGGCTTTTCATTTTCAATTTTTCCATTCTCGTACGCCCCCAATAAAAACTATATTAAGGTATTGCGCGAATGTACATTTGTCATCAACTTCTCCGGAGATGATCTCCTACAAGCAATAGATGAATTGAGCAATTCAACAAAGTACTCATCTTATATTGCTATGCAGATGTATGATAATTTCAATTCCTCACACATTGATAGCGAGCATTTTGATAGTCCTATATATTTGATTGTAGCATCACATTCTACAATGGAAACAACTCTGCAGCCATACGTAGATTATAAAACGAAACAGGGATATAATGTAATAGTTGAATACTTAGACAATTACGGAATAACCACCCCGAAAGATATAAAAAAGTTGATACGCAACAATCCATCTATTCCTTTTGCTGACTATGTGCTCTTAGTTGGAAGTTTATCGGATATTCCGGCATCATCGGGAAGCAATAGTTACAAAGACCCTTATACAGATGATTACTATCACCCATTTTTGGGCAGATGGATCGTTAGTGAAAATGATGAACAAAATTTAGAATTAAAGTACCTCATACAAAAGACCATGGGGTCTGAACTGCAAAATGCTACTGTGCAACAAAATAGTTCAGCTGCATTATTTTCTGGAGTTGACAAAAGTAGATGTGGGAGCCGTAGATTCTACAAACGGATCAAGCGTATTTATAATGTATGTTTCAAAGAACTGAATATAAATACTACCCTCTATGATGGACGAGATACCAATGTTGATTTTACTGCGATGAATCAAGCCATTTTGCAATCCCCCACATTCTTTATTTATGGCGGACATGGAACTATTTATATAGATATGACGAACGGTAATATCGTAGGTTCTGCAATATCAAACCCATATAATCTTACTCCATATAATATGCACACCTTAGGAAACGGAACACCGTATCCAATGGGATTCGGCTTTGCGTGCTCTCTGAATACATTTGCAACCGAGAATAGTTTTGCACATGCGTGGACAACAAACCCATCTGGAGGTGTTTGTTGCTATGGTTCCTCTACTGAATCTGGGTCTAGTTCGAATAACTACTTATCAAAATGGACATTTAGAACTTTGCGAGATTTGACTTTGCAAACTAAAAATATTCCATTAGGGGTATGGTTGAATGTAGCTGAATATAGGTATTATTCCGCCTTATTGACCACTTCACGCTGTAACCAAGTACTACGATATGGTTTAATCGGGGATCCAACTATGTATATTTATGGAATGTCAGCAGATGGTTCTGTAGCTCCCTTCCACATTGCACAACGCTACGGAACAGAAACACTATCTACATCAACAAATGATAGCCATAACTTGGATAGAATAGAAGTATATGATATATGTGGCCATCGTATTGCAATTGTCAATAACACCGACAACACAGATATGACACCCAATGGCACTTTACGAATTATAAAGAAAATATATACTAATGGAGAATGTGAAACTATAAAATTATTTTGAGATATGAAAAAGACTATCTATTTGGGAT
>CAVKVE010000160.1:0-4055 GCA_963659655.1 Bacteroidaceae bacterium
TTAGGTTTCCTACGACCACAGAACACGGATTTACTAACAGAAGTCCGCGTTTTTTGTGTGCCTGTATGTGAACTAAATAACAATGGAGGAGTGTGCCGAAAATCCGAGCTAAGAGTAGGCAAATAAAAATAACTATATAGATATGAGTGATTTAGAAAACTTGAAAGACAAAACTCGGGCGGAGCAAGTTAATACTGTGGCATCCTATATCTTAGAAAAGGAAGGTTGCATAGATGAAACTAAAGCAATGTCCGGAAAAAATGTATTCCGAATGTACCAAGATTTATGCAAAAAAGGTGTATGTAATGAGGATATACCGGAAAACACATTTGTTGCGACATTGAGTATGTTGAGCCAGCAATCATCCTCAGTATCATACATTAAATCTGTAGAAGGGAAAAGAGGCTATTATGTAGATTTGAATCTAAGTGGAAATGATACAGGAGCAGACTTCATAACAAAAAAATGCGATGCAAAAATAAAAGAATCGGATTTATATGATTCTATAGGATTGTGGTTAGGTTCCAAAGTTTTTGTGGTTAATGATATAGCCAACAAAAGAAAAGGCGAAAAATGGCAGAATGTGGATGTTTTAGGACTATCAACATATAACTATTGCGGAACCCAATGTGTCGAGGTCTATTCTGTCGAGGTAAAATTATCTATAGATAATTGGCGACAAGATTTATTTGAGGCTGTTTCTCATTCAATGTTTGCTAATTATTCATATTTTGCTTTTATGATAAAGGCTTCTGATGTTGAGAAAATAGATGAGAATCTAAAAATGTATGCACACAAATTTAATATTGGTTTGTTGGCTGTTGCGATAACAGATAAACATTGGGAGAAAGTAAAACAGCATAGTGAAAAAATTTCTTTGGAAGGTAAAAAAGCAAATGCTAAAATTATAGAGATCAGTATAGCCCCAGAGCACCGAGTTAGCAGAAAACTGCAGAATGATTTTTTGGAAAATGTATTAGGTATCAAAAATATAGATGATGTGTATAAACTTAGTAAAAAATAAGGTGCAAGAATATTATGATAACGAATAATTGTCCAATAAAATGAAGAAAAAAATCTTATTGACGCTCATCGCATTAATGAGCTTGATTTCAGGTTATGCTAGTGTCTCAATAGATGGCCTGGTATATAACGTAGATATAACGACATATACAGCCACTATAGTTTATGATGATAGCTATCTAAATAAAACAAGTGTTATTGTTCCAGAATGTATAACCTATAGTGGTATTAATTATACCATAACGGGTATAGGCAATTCTGCTTTTGGAGGTTGTACTAGCCTCACCTCTATCACAATTCCGAATAGTGTAACAACTATGGGTGATTCAACTTTCATTGGCTGTATGAATCTTACCTCTATCGCTATTCCAAATAATGTAATGAGTATTGGGAATTCTGCGTTCAGAAATTGTATTAGCCTTACCTCTATCACAATTCCGAATAGCGTAACGAGCATAGGAAGTGATGCATTTTCTTATTGTACAGGTCTTACCTCTGTTACTATTCCGAACAGTGTGACGAGCATAGAAAGTTGGGCATTCTGTGGTTGTACTGGTCTAACTTCAATCACTATTCCCGGTAGTGTAACGAGTATAGGAGAGTATGCATTTTATCAGTGCAGAGGTCTAACTTCAATCACTATTCCCAATAGTGTGACGAGCATAGGATGTTCTACTTTTAATGGCTGCACGGGTATTACTTCTATTGTGTGGAACGCTAAGTATGCTAATTATAGTGGGACAAATGAATCTCCGTTTCGTTCGATAAAAGATAACATTATTTCTTTTACTTTTGGAATGGATGTTGATTCTATACCGAGTTATCTTTGTAGTGGACTGAGCAAACTAACTTCAATTACTATTCCTAACAGTGTAACGAGCATAGGAGAGTATGCATTTTATCAGTGCAGTGGTCTAACTTCAATTACTATTCCAAATAGTGTGACGAGTATAGGAGGGTATGCTTTCGACGGCTGCTCAGGTATTACTTCAATCACTATCCCCAATAGTGTAACGAACATAGGCAGTGGTGCATTCCTGGGTTGTACAGGTCTTACATCTATCACTATTTCCAATAGTGTGACGAGCATAGAAAGAAGTGCATTCCTAGGTTGTACAGCTCTTACTTCAATCACTATTCCAGGTAGTGTAACGAGTATAGGAGCGTATGCTTTCAAAGGTTGTACAGGTCTTACCTCAATCACCATTCCGAATAGTGTAACGAGCATAGGAGAGTATGCATTTTATCAGTGCAGTGGTCTAACTTCAATTACTATTCCAAATAGTGTGACGAGTATAGAAAGTTGCACTTTCGGGAATTGTACAGGTCTTACCTCTGTCACTATTCCCAATAGTGTAACGAGCTTAAGTGGATTCTCTGGTTGTACAGGTCTTACCTCTATCACCATTCCCAATAGTGTAACAAGTATAGGAAGTAGTGCATTCTCAGGTTGTACAGGTCTTACCTCTATCACCATTCCCAATAGTGTAACAAGTATAGGAAGTAGTGCATTCTCAGGTTGTACAGGTCTTACCTCTATCACCATTCCCAATAGTGTAACGAGCATTGGACATTCTGCATTCTCTAATTGTACAGGTCTTGCTTCGGTTGTATGGAACGCTAAACATTGTGATATTCATTCCGATATGTCTCATATTAGTTTCGATATATTTGCAAAAGATAGTATCTGTTCTTTTACTTTTGGAAATGAGGTTGATAGTATACCGAGCTGTCTTTGTAGAAGAATGACAAAATTAACTTCTATCACTATTCCTAAGAGTGTGACGGGCATAGGACGTCATGTGTTCCAGGGCTGTACCGGTATTACTTCTATTGTGTGGAACGCTAAACATGCTAATGACAATTACGATCCGTTTTGGTCGATAGAAGATAGCATTATTTCTTTTACTTTTGGTGATGAGGTTGATAGAATTCCTACTCATCTATGCCATGGAATGATCAATCTTAAGTCTATTCGAGTAGAAACCCCAACTCCCCCGCAGTGTTTTGAAAGTAGTTTTTTTGATGTTCCAAAGGATATTCCTTTGTACATTCCGTGTGGTAAGGATGCCTATCAAAATTGTTCCGTGTGGTCGTCTTTTTTGAATATTATTGAAGAATCCCATGTATATAACGCTATTATTCATTCATCTAATGGTGGAGTAGCAGAAAGAATTTCTTATACATGCGATAATGAACAGACCATTCAAGCAACCGCTAATGAACACTACCATTTTACCCATTGGAGCGATGGCAATACGGAGAATCCACGAACATTTGTCGTGTATAAAGACACCACATTGACAGCATTCTTTGCTATTGACAGTTATACTATCTCAACCTCGGCTGAGAATGGTTATGTAGAGGGGGCAGGTGTATACGATTACGGTACTCAAATTACATTGACTGCCGTTCCAAATAGTGACTATGAGTTCAAGCAGTGGAGCAATGGTGTGACCGATAATCCTTATCGCTTCATGGTGGTAAGTGACTTGACCCTTGAGGCGAAATTCGTTTCTGTTACAGCGATAGACCATACTTCAGTGGATACCATCGCCACTCCGCAAAAGGTTCTCATTGACGGACAAGTCTATATTCTCCGCAACGGTAAGACTTACACACTTACGGGCGTAGAGGTGGAATAGTTGTTGGACTACTCTGTAAGTATTGAACTGTCGCCATATAGGTCGTTTGACATTATAAACGAGATATGCTGCCGAAATCCAACGGCAGCATATCTTATTTTTGGGCTATACGCCTCAATTCTCTATGGATGGGAAAAACTTATATCTCTTCGCCCATTAGTTCGACCATACTATCCCAACGGACAATAGCATCGTGACCATATTTCCATATCTGTTGGCGTATCTTGCTGATAGGAGTGGTCTCTCCGATGTGTCCCTTCGAGTAGAACTTATCGGCGTAACAGATTATCTTTTCTTCCAACGATATGGGGCAATAGTCACGAATAGGAATGGGGATCTGCTCGCGCACCACTTGTTCGGCTGTAATACCGGTTCCGGTGTGTCGCT
>CAVKVE010000161.1:0-4030 GCA_963659655.1 Bacteroidaceae bacterium
AGTCGTATATATCCGCTTCTGCCGTTGTTTCGCTCGATGGTTGTCAAATAGCGTATATAGTCGAGTGATAGAGTTCGTATTTCCAACTGCAAATTCTGTACCTCAACGCTATCTATTCCGACTATATTTTCATAGTCCCACGAATGCTCGGCTAACATTTCTATGGTGAGCCCTTCGTGTGCTTCAGCGGAGGAGAGATAGAGCCAACTGCCTTGTGCAGCGCCATAATAGGGTGTTCCGGTGGCGTGGTTGTTGAGATACATATTCCATTGTTTTCCGCTGGTGTAGAGATAGTTCAGTGCCACCGTGTCGCGAACCGAGATGGTGTCGTAGTGATCGATGTAGTAGGGATTCCCCGCTTCATCTATCTTTTTTTCCGCAGAATACTTCACCTTTTGTTTGACGCATATACAACTACCTCCGACGAGCCTTATACCTATATAAGCGCTGTCCGTTGGCTGATAGGGCGCAATGTCTAAAGCGAATTGCACCCATCCGCTGTCGTTGGCTGTCTGGTATTTGTCGGTAGTATGGATGGCGGAGAGGGTCAGTCTTTCCGGCACTTGTTCCGATGCTGAGGCTTTGCCATATCCGGCGTGTTCCACTTGCAGTTCTATCTTGTCGCCGGCTTTGGCTTGTATACCCTTAGCGATGTAGCCGTTGTTGTTATTATAGGTAGTAGGCAGCCATTCTCCGCCATTGACTCGCATTCGTACGGTAGCATCGCTCACATAGTTTTTTGATCGTTGATATAGGCTGTCCAGTGGGTAGTTGCCCAGCGTAGAGGTCGTGGCGGTCAGATAGCAGCAGATGGTGCTGTCGGCACATATATTCGATGACACCACCAGCAGTGGGTCGAAGGCATCGCCCTTGTAGGTAATCTCTTTCGTGCAGGCAGTCAGCAGTGCAACAAGGACCCACAATAGGTATGTTTTATATAGTCGTTGTTCGTTCATCTTGCTATCTTAGAATTTGAAGTGATACGATAGGCTGGGCAGGATGGGGAATATGGAAATTTGGTATAGTGTGCCATCCCCTGCCGAGTATAACATATACGGATTCTGATGGTTATACACATTATAAACGCTGATGTTCACAATGTGTTCTGCATTCTTCAGCCATCCCCCCTTCGACTTTTTTGCATCGCCCGAACGCTTGTGTGGCACATGGAAATTCATACCCAAATCCAAACGATGATAGTCCGGCATCTTGAAGTTGTTGCGTTCGGGTTGGTATTCGATAAACTTATCCAATGTCGGGTCGTAGTAGGTCTGTGTGGCGAGGGTGGCGCGATTGCCTGTGCCATATACAAAGGTAGCGGATATGTCAAATAGTTTGGTGATGGCATATTGCAGCGTAACCGACACATCGTGTTCTCGGTCGTATTTGGCGTGAAAAGGTTTTCCGTAGTTCAGGTCATCAAATTGGCGCATTGTGCGGCTCCATGTATAGCCCACCCAGCCCGTCACAGGGCCTACGGTGCGTTGTAGCAATACCTCAACCCCATAGCTCCAACCGTTGCCGAGCACCACTTGCTCATCCCAGTTGTGCGCACTGAAAGAGAAAGAGGCCCCCTCTTTGTACTCCATCAGGTTCTTTGAGTATTTATAATACCCCTCTACGGAGACCTCCACCTGATTGAGAATATTATACGACAGCCCTGCCGCCACTTGCATCGAGCGCATGGGCGGAATATGTCGTGTGATCGGCACCCATAGGTCGGTGGGGAGGGTCACCGATGAGTTGGATAGCAGGTGTACATACTGCGACATATAGGAGTACGACACTTTGAATGCCAAGTCTTTGTATAGCAATGCCCGCAGTCCGACGCGTGGCTCGATGGACGGATACACTTTCCCGTTCAGTCCATAGAGCGCACCCCGCAATCCTACATTCAGCCGCAGCCACTGCCAAGGCGAGTAGGTGTCTTCGATAAATAGTGCCGCCTCGTGTCCGCTAATGATATAGCCTCCGTAGGTGGTATCTTTTTTGAGTGTTTCCTCCTCGTCTTTCTCGTAGAGATAGAAATTCCCTATCGATGGGCGGAAATGATGGTAAGTATAGTTAGCGCCAAATTTGATATCGTGCTTGTTGGTTGGAGCATAGTCGAATTGTGCCGAAAGAGATGCATCATGAATGGTTGATGCATAGGACATGGATTGGTCGAACGAGAAATCCGAGCCGCTTGCCTTCATCGATTGACCGACACGAAATTGGTAGCGGGTGTAGGAGGCTTGCACATTGCTGTATAGGCGGGACGATAGTTGGTGTTCCCAGTTGACGGCAGCGAGTATGTTGCCCCATGTAAAGCGCATGTTGAGTTTGTTTTTCTCCGTCTGTCCGGCCTCATTTTTATCCTTCTCTGAGGTGCGCATATACATCACGTCGTCGCCCATATAGAACGATGCAGTCAGCTTGTCCTTGTCCGAGAAAGTGTGCGCCACTTTGGCATTCACATCGTAGAAATAATATCCGCCCGTAGTCTTAAATCCATCTCCCTGCGATGCCGTAATAGACGCGAGTGCCGGTGCAAGGAATAGGTCGTAGTAGGTGCGCCGAGCCGAGATATTGAAAGTTGTTTTCGCACGCGGTTCGTAGCCTTGTTTGAGCGAATCCAACTGTTGCTTGGTGAATATCGGCCCTTGCAAATTCAGCTTCGAGGCGATGAGTCCTACAGTGATGCCTCCGTGCCAGAAACTATTGTTACCATCGTTGGTATGGATGTCTATCACCGAGCTGAGGCGTGAACCGAATCTGGCAGGGAAGTTGCCCTTATATAGCGTCACGCTCTTGATGGCATCTGCATTGAAAACCGAGAACATACCCATAGCGTGGCTGACATTGTAGAGCGGCACACCATCCAACATAATCAAGTTCTCATCCGGTCCGCCCCCTCGCACATAGATGCCCGAGTTCCCCTCCGAGCCGGATTGCACACCGGGCAGCAGCTGAATGGCTTTCAGCACATCCACTTCGCCGCCTATGGCAGGGATATTCTGTATCTGTTGTACCGGCACCTCGATAGCGGACATCTGCACCGCTTGCGGTCCGCTTACGGAGCGTCGCCCTACCACTTCCACTTCCTCTAATCGGAGCGAAGAGCGCAGTAGTATCGATAGGGTGGTGTCCCCCGTGAGCGACAGAGAGAGTATGGATGAGGGGTGATAGCCTACATAGTTAGCTTGTAGGGCGTAATTGCCTTGGGGTAGCGTAAGAGTAAAGAAACCGGCATTGTTGCTGACAACGCCTTGATGTGTAATGGTATCAATAACCGATGCGCCTAATAGTCGTTCGCCCGACTCAGCGTCTGTGATATACCCGCTGATGGTGTAATGCTGCGCATTCATTCCGATTGCAAAACATACGAAAGCGAGTATCAGTAGTAGAAATCGATTCATTATAATGTGGGAAAAGAGTTACTCGTTATAGGAAAGAATATGGAAAGGAGTTGTGTTAGGGTCAAGATTCCGATAGGAGCGTGACTCGATGGTGCTCCAAGCGGTATCGCTCACCGGTGGCGGGGCAGACCGCAATACCCTGTTCATCAAAATGCAGTTTCTCGCCATGTCGGCTCACCCAGCCTATTTGGCGTGCCGGGTTGCCTACCATTAACGCATAGTCAGGCACATCTTTTGTCACTACCGAACCTGCGCCAATCAGACAGTAGGCGCCTAAGCTGTGTCCGCATACAATCGTGGCGTTTGCCCCCACGGATGCCCCTCTATGGAGTAGGGTCTCGCGGTATTCTGCTTTGCGGCTTACGGCAGCACGCGGGTTGATAACATTGGTGAATACCATACTCGGACCGAGAAATACATCGTCTTCGCAGCGCACGCCCGTATAGACCGACACATTGTTTTGTATTTTGCAGTTGCATCCCAATACCACTTGCGGCGAAACGACCACATTCTGTCCGATGTTGCAGTCTTCTCCGATGACACAGCCCGACATAATGTGCGAGAAGTGCCATATCTTTGTTCCCCGCCCAATGCTGCACCCTTCATCAATATAGGAAGACGGGTGTACATAA
>CAVKVE010000162.1:0-4026 GCA_963659655.1 Bacteroidaceae bacterium
AGAATTAATAATTAACAATTAATAATTAACATGCGTAGCATTATCCACTAAGCCTACGACTTATTTTCTATTACTACGCCTTTATATTTCCATATTATAGAATACCACGACGCAGAAGTTCAAAGTAGCAGTCCTTTGTGGCGGTGATATCCGAAAGAGCATCGTGTGCACCCGTGAAGGTATGACCAAACAATTTGGTATAGAGTTCGGTCAGCGTGGGATATTTATAACCGGAATGGTAACGGCTCGTACTTGGCAATGCACAGAAATCCGTACTGCGTACCATAGTACATACAGATGGCTTATCCATCAATGTGCGATAGTCCAGCGAGTTGCGGTATAGTTCGCAGCCTATAATATGGCGGTCGATATCGATATTATGCCCAACAAGCAGAGTGGCGGTCTCTACATCTGCCATAAACTCTTGCAAGATGTCCGTCAGCGAAATTCCATTGCGTTGTGCCATTTCGGTAGTGATACCGGTAAGGCGAGTAACATCAGCCGCAATAGTAAACGACTGTGGATAGATGAGTTGGCTTTTGCACTTCAATATATTGCCCGACTCATCGGAAATTATCCACCCCAACTGTATCAAGCGCGGCCAATTAGCCGTAGCAGAAATACCTTTATAGTTCTGCGGTAGTCCATTAGTATCTGTATCAAAGAAAAGAATAGTCTTTTGCGGCTTATTGATAGTTGTTGCTTGCAGTTTCACTTGTTGCGCTTGACAAGCAGCATCCTGCTCCTCTTGAAAGGCTGCCAAACGGGCATTCTTTTCTTCGATAATGCGCAGACAGGCCTGGCGGCGTGTCTCTCCATGCGGATGATGGAGTTGGGAGGATTTTGCGAACCAATCTGCCGCTTGTTGGTAGTCTTGCGGCAGACCTTTGCCCTCTTCGTATAGTTCGCCGAGGTGGTAAGCGGCTTCGGCACAGCCCTTATCCGCAGCCTGCACATAGCAAAGTACGGCTTGTGCAAGATTGCGTGCCATACCAATACCTAACTCATAGCCACGGGCGATATTGAGCAATATAGTATATTCTTCTTGCTGCGGTTCTACCATCTTATCTCGCCATGGCTCTAACCCCATTTTGCAATAAGTTTCTGTCATTCCTTTGGGTACCCGGATAGTCTGGAGATTCTCGCAGCCATTAAATACACCTTTGCCTATTTCGGATAGAGATTTTGGAAGGGTAATAGAGGTAAGACCTGTGCAACCACGAAAAGCCCAATTTTTAATGCTCTCTACGCTGTTTGGGATAGTGATAGAGGTAAGACCAGTGCAACCGGAGAAAGCCTTACCCCCAATACTTGTTACACTATCGGGGATAATGATAGAGGTTAGATTTATGCAACCATAGAAAGCCCTTTCTCCAATACTCTCTACGCTGTTTGGGATAGTGACAGAGGTAAGACCAGTGCAACCAGAGAAAGCATAATTTCCTATATTCTCTACGCTATCGGGGATGATTGTCTTTTGACAACCAAGAACTAGAGTATTTGTTTTTTTTTCTATGATTGCATTGCAATTATTACGACTATCGTATACCGTATTGTCTCTTTTAACAACAATTGAGGTTAGCCCCTTGCAACCGGAGAAAGCCTCCCCCCCAATACTTGTTACACTATCGGGGATAATGATAGAGGTGAGACCCGTGCATTGAAAGAAAGCATACAGTCCAATACTCGTTACACTATCGGGGATAGTGATAGAGGTAAGACCAGTGCAACCAGAGAAAGCAAAATTTCCTATATTCTCTACGCTATCGGGGATGATTGTCTTTTGACAACCAAGAACTAGAGTATTTGTTTTTGTTGCTATGACTGCATTGCAATTATTACGACTATCGTATACCGTATTGTCTCTTTCAACAACAATTGAAGTTAGACCCGCATAATCGAAAGCCCTTGCTCCAATACTCTCTACGCTGTTGGGGATAGTGACAGAAGTTAGACCTTTGCAAAAACCGAAAGCATAATTTCCTATACTCTCTACGCTATTGGGGATAGTGATAGAAGTCAACCCCGTGTATTTAACGAAAGCAAAATTCTTAATGCTCGTTACACTATAATGTATACCATTATATGAAATAGTTGAAGGAATAACAACCTCTCCACTATATCTATCATCATTAGGCAAATGACAGACTTCGGCGGTTTGTTCTGCTTGATCCAACTCGTAGTTGATTCCATCGATAAGTACAGACATAACGAATATAGAGTGTGTTGTTATTGCACTAATGCGAACCGGGCGCCAATTGCTTGGGCGGAGGCTTCGTCTGTATCGGTGCGGTCGCCTACGAATAGACAATTCTGCGCCGGGATTTCAGAATGGGTCGATTGTTGTGTATGCACTACTGCCTGCAGGTGTTCCAATACTTGCTCTGCACATTCCTTCGCCGGTTTCAAGCCGCCGAGCTCGGGGGCTGATACGATATACGCAAAGTCCTCTTTAGATAGACCTAAGGCGTGCAGTTTCTCCTCCACACAGCCGTAGTCCGAATAGACTGTCACTGCGATGTGTCGCTCCTTGCATACGGACAACCACTCCCCCACTCCGTCATTCTGCCGACAATGTTTCGCTATCACTTGCACCATAGAAGGCATATAATAACCAAAATACCAACGGCGTGCTATACGCACGGAAAACAAACGCCCTCTACTCATTGCCGCAAAAAAAGCATCGTAAAAAGCACTCTCTGAGCCGTAATACTGCCCCCGCAGTTGCTTGCGAGTCTTGCGCTCTGCCGCCAACAATGGCAACGCCCACAAGTTTCGCAGTACCAGATAGCGAGGCAGACAATGCTTGTCGTAGAGCGTGCCGTCGAGGTCGAAAATCACAGCCTTAACAGCCGGCGTGAGGGTATCAATCGGCGGAAGAGTCATGTTTGCTATTGTGGCGTTTCTCTTGACGCTTTGAATTTCGTTCTGCTCGATTGTTTTCTCGTGCAATAGCGCGTTTCTGTCGCTCAATACGGCGTTGCGTCATTTGGTCATCGATCTTATTGGCTTGCTCCAACAGACGATTTGCCCAGTTCTCGTAACCCGTCTCAAGTCGCTCTATCAGACTGAACTTATTGCGGCGTTTCTCATCTTGCATCAACAAGTTGAACTTAAACTGTCCGTCACGGAAACCATCTTTCAGGCAGGCGGCTTTGAAGCGGGCATACGCATTGTTGAGCAAAATATGCGCTTGCGGAGCATGCAGACGGAACGATGCACGCTTCGACTCGTACTCGATATTGATCTCTTGCAAGTGCTTATCCACCACCTTGGTGAATTCATCCGCCTCTTTCTGCCCTATGGTCTCGTCCATAAACTCGTAGTAGAAATGGTAGAGCGACTCCTTAACATCCGCAAAACCGACAAAGAATTTGGTCTTTATTCCGGTTTCCGCTTCGGCCTCATGCACTGCCTCGATAAACTGCGGCTCATAGAGCTTCTCGCCCGTCATAGACACTATACCATTCACTTTGGATATCATGTGCACAGTCGGTGTCTTATAGAATTTGCCGCCTACCTCAACCAAGTCGTTCATATTGTAGCGGAACAAACCTGAGTAGGTTGTCACATACGCACAATAGCGTTTGCCTTGCTCCAACTCATCAATTTGCAGGAAATGCTTCTCCGGACTATCGAGTTCCTCTTCTGCCACAAACTCGTAGTAGTGAAACTGCGGGAACAATACCGACTCGTTGGTATCATCGAGCGAAAAACCAAAGCGGCACTCCGTGGCGATATAGCCCAACTCCTGATAGAAGGTCTTACTCCAATCGAAGGCACCCATGTATTTGTCCATGTATATCTTCGTATTACCGCACTTCCAAGTCGAGAGGTATTGCAGCCATGGCCAAAAGTCTTTCGGCTCCAGTTTCCCTTTCTCCTTAAGGATTTGACGGAGTTCCTCTGCACGCTCCGGACGGGGTTGCATATAGGCATCCAATTCATCACGAATATAGTCCGAAATCTCAAAATCGTAACTAATTGTACCTTTCTCTATATCGTCTATCAGCGTTTCGGCATACT
>CAVKVE010000163.1:0-4005 GCA_963659655.1 Bacteroidaceae bacterium
TACAGACCGAAGAGGAAGTAGAGCAAGACGCAGCCAACGAGGAGAAAATGGATGCCCTCTTCGACGGCGAGGAGATAGAAGCGCAGATAGAGAGCGGAGACATCAGCAAGGTGGATTTGGCAGCAGAGATGTATGTGAAGGAGCAGAGCCACGCCTACGAGCAGCGGAAGTATGACCCAAGCGTGCCGATGCCCGAACAACTGACATGGCTGCAAGGATTGCGCAACAGTGCATTGGACGAAGGATACGGACTCCATCTGCTCCGTCAGCGTATGGATGCCGTGCGCAGAGCGCAAGGCAAGAAAGCATTCAACCGAGACAAGTACGACATCCGTGCGCTCCGAGAGCAGGGCGAAGCGGCTACCGCAGGAAAGCAGAAACTGCTCAACGACCGCCAACTGCACGACTTGGCATTGGTACTCTACGGCAAGGGAAGAAAAAACAAAGGCTTGATAGGTGCTATCGAAAAGAGTGCCCTGCTCAAGAAATACGAAACGGAAACATTTATTGACAAAGACGGCAAGCAACAGACCGCTACATTAAGTGCACAAGACCTACTGAACCGCTACCTGATAGCCCGTGATAACATCGAGCGTATCGAGCAGGGCATTCCGCCTCGTGGTTTGGCAGAGCTCAAGCAGCGTATGGGCGTGGATATGGTGGATTTCATGCGCGAGTTCCAAGAAGCATTCGGCACAGAGACACTCACCGAGTTGCACAGGCGTATCAAAGCCGTAACCGATGTGTCGCTCGATGCGCTGCACGATGCAGGAATGCTGACCGATGAGCAATATGAGATATACAAGAGCCGTAAGTTCTATGTACCCGAGAAAGGATACGAAGACCAAAACCAACAATCGGCTCTCACGGAACTCCGCAAGGATATATGGGGGAAAGTGAAAGGGGCTCTCGAGAAAGGATTTGCCTTAGATGGGCATGTAGGCGCAAAGACCGATGGTGCAAAGCAGGGCGTGAAACCGATGGCAACATCCTATATGGCACGAGGCGGTGATAGTCTGGGTACAGACATCATAGAACACATCGTGCAAGACACCTACGATGCAATAGCAAAGGCAGAGCAGAACAAAGTGAAGCGTGCGATGTACGACCTGTTGCGTGAAGACCCCGAAGTAACAAGAGCCATGCGCCTGCCTGTACCCGAAGAGGTGTATTATGTGATGAACGAGAAAGGCGAATGGGTGCGTAAGACCGATGGTATCACCGCAGAGGAGCGTGCCGATGCAGCGGCTATTGACTATCAGATACGGATATTGGAAAGCGAAGCGGCTACCACTACCGACGAGGAGACGCTCAACGACATCTATCAAGAGATAGATGGGCTACTCGCCATGCGCCCCTTTGCCGATGAATACACCGCCCGCAATGTATGGCAGAGCGAGCAGGAGGTACGGCAAGAAAGTGTCGGGGTATGGGTGAATGGCGTGCTGCAAGAGATGCGTTTCCCGAATATGGTACAAGTAGCCAATGCACTGAACGGCAGACGGAATACAGAGAAAGCCATTGCGGCTGCACGAGAGGTGAACGGATGGATAGCAAGTATCTGCACGAACTTCAACCCGACTTTCTTTGCTACGAACATCGTGCGAGATGTGCCGTTTATCATGAAGAAAGGCTCAAGCGAATACGGATTTGAGTTTGCAGGCTATTTCACCAAGAACTTGGCAGACCCTCGCATACAGAAATCTATCTGGTCGTACATAGCAGGTAATCTGGATGAAACAGACGGCGGGCGTTTCAGCAGCGATTTCTACGATTTCGTAACAGGCGGCGGACAGACGGGCTACGCTCGTACCCCCGAGATAGACGAACTCCGTAAGAAACTAAATAAGTGGCAGAAAACCGGATTTGGATGGCGTGAGATATTGGATGCAGGTCCGAAACTGAATGAGTGGAGCGAACTCTACACTCGCTTCGCTGCCTACGAGGCAGTGCTACAAATGGGTAAATCGAAAGAGGAAGCCCTGAAAGCGGCGAAGAATTGTAGCGTTAACTTTAACCGTAGAGGTTTTGGAGGACCTGTAATCAACATTGTCAATTCGCTCTCGATGTTTGCGAATGCTACCATACAAGGTGCGATGGGGTTCTATGCTGCTTTCGGCGGAGAACTACAAGAGGGCGACAGCCGTGCCAAACGCATTGCCCGTGCAGGGACATCGTTTATTGCTCTGCCTATTATCTGGGGATTAGTATCAACCTTCCTTACACCTGACGATGATGACGATGAGTCTGTTATACCCGATTGGGAACGGGACAACTATATGTGTTTGGGAGATTTCCGTATCCCGCTCAACGAGCAGGTAAAACCATTCTTCCTAATAGGAACGAATGCGGCACTGATGGCACAAGGACGGCGTGAGTGGAGCGATGCGATAGTATCGTTGTCTACAGCGTGTGCGCAGAACCTCGTGCCGTGTGCACCTGTAGTAAACGAGACGGCTGCTCTAAGCATACAGAAGATGGCAGGCGAGAAAGATATGTCGTGGGAGCGAGTACTGCAAAACCTATGGACTCCGCAGGCACTGCGCAGCATGAACTATGTGGCAGAAGGGAAAGATTGGTTAGGGAATGATTTGCGCAAAGACTATGCGGCAATACCCGAATATCGTATGGGCGACTCGCAAGCACAGATGTATAAAGACCTCGCTTACTTCGGCTATCGGATGAGAGGCGGTAACAAAGACTACTACTCGACCTATAACGAAGGCAAGCCTATCGGCTACAACCGTAACCCGAAAGAGATAAAGAATAACCCAATCTTTCAGGTAATTCCGGGCGGTTACCTCAACATTGCCGAGACCGTATGGGGATTAGGACACGCCCTATTCACGGACGACAGTGTATCGGAGAGTGTGCGTGTGAAGGACATCCCTATTGTGAACCGCTTCTATAAGCCGACAAGCCCCGAGATGTACCGCTACAACATCTACAAGCAGTGCCGTGAAGAGTTGCAAGCCTATCAAGACCAAAAGCAGACGCTCAAGCCACAGGCAGAAGGCGGGAATGCAGCGGCTGACCAAGAATTAAAACGCTTGGAAAGAGAGATGGTAGGTCGTAATATCAAAGCCGCAGGGACGGACAGCAAGAATAGCAGTACAGAGAGCGATATGCGGTCTTTGCAGCAGATAGTGAAAGAGTATAACAACATATCTCTCTACAAGACGGCAAAGAAACTCGGACTGAACGAAAAGGAATACGAGCAGGAACTCATAAAACGGATAGGGAAAGAGAAAGCCGAAGAGCGGCTGAAGAACATTGACGAGGAAGAGAAGAACCTCATCCGTGAGATGCGCCAATGGCTTATCGAGAACAAGGGCGTGAAACTTATGATGGATGGAGATGGAAAAACTCACATCGAACGCCCGAAGAAGTAGTGAAAGTTTAGAGAGCAGAGAAGAAAGGGAACGCCTTAGTGCGCTCCCTTTCTTTGTTGGTACTCGTCGAGAGACAAGTGGGTCAGATGCCAACCACCGCACCCATCGCAGTAGTACGCACGAACGGGTATGGTATCGGATGTATATTCGGCTGCGTTGTAACGAATGTGCAAGAGTGCTTTCTGCTCGGAGGCGAACAACATCTTATGGCGCAGCGCAAACGGGCAGAAGACACGATGCTTAGGCTTCATCGGTATGAAAGAAAACTTTGGTACTCTCTCCACATTCCGTAAGGTAGATGCCCTGTATGTACTCCAAGAGTTGGTCGGGCGGGTAAGCCCGTGCCTTGGGGCTCGAGGAAATAAGATTGATGGTCATACCCATAGTGAATGTACATTGCAGTAGGCGTTCCAATTCTGCGGGTGCGAGTTCAGTACCCTTACCCGAACAGCGGATGGCACTCTGTGATAGCGTGGCAGCTATTGCCCACGCATCGATTATTTGGTCTCTAATGTCTTGTGGTAACATAATGTGTTTGAATTAAAAGATTATACTTTCTTTCGGTAGTTCTCGCAGGCGGGAGAGCCGACTACTATCTTCGGGAACGGGCGGA
>CAVKVE010000164.1:0-3961 GCA_963659655.1 Bacteroidaceae bacterium
GTATTCCTGCGGCTCTCCAACCCTATATGGGCTGCGACATGATACGCTAAAGTATCGTTACAAAATAGCACAAACCTATAAAAAAAAACGGAAGTAAATCGAGCTTCGACAAAACACAAAAAGAGCCACCATATATGGTGACTCTTTTTTATGATAACAGATCCTTGTTCCACTAACTGGTTATTACACTAAAGGAAACAATCATCGGAAATTTCTCACATAGAGTTGACTAAACAGTAATCGCATTATCATTGTATTATTGTACATTTCTAATCATAACAAACCATTTTTCATTGTACATTTTGAACCAAACGCACAGAAAATCCGTAAACTTGGGATTTAGAAGTGAGAGCCGAGTAATTGTTAGAGAAAGCCCATAAGAATGAACTAGAGCTATTGGTTTCAGCTGTTCTAGACCAATAATTACCTGATGAACTATAGTCGCTTATAGATGTTCCGTTACGCTTACCTGCAGCAGGTAAGAACACAGCACCAGCCGATTCCATTTGTTGCCATTGTGCTATAGTATACACATTATTCGTGTATGACGCTTTGCCGCTCTTAAAAGTAATCTCATTAGGCGACTTCCACATATCCGGAAGTATTATAATGCCATTTATCCCATTAATAGTTGCAAAGCCATATAGACTACCCGCATTCGTACGAGTATTAAACAGATACGCCCACTGTTCTTTAGACATATTGTACCACGAATCAGCTGGATAAGAACCTATTTTATTTACACCCCAACTTGTATAAGTCAAATACTCAAATGGATCTATACTTTTTTTTGTAGGGTTATTTCCCGTTCCCCATCCAAATAAGTCAATCCAACCAGTATAGGTGTCTGAGATATTGCTATTTGCAGCACCGATATAATCATATTGGTGTTCTGCAAATCGCCAGATCTTTGTACTAGCACAATACTGCAGATTACCAGGTGCAAATAATACCTTTTTCGTTTCAGAAGTAGAAAATGCATATGAGATCCACTGTGCATACAAGGTTACATTTTGCAGCATTACAATTGTTTCACCACTAGCAAAAGGTATTCCTGTACCATCTTCTTTTGTATTCCACCCAGTAAAAATATGCTTTGCATAAAGAAAATCACAAGCCTTCACCGTTGCAGTTTTCATTCGCCAAACAGAATCGTTTGCCATAGTACCAGATCCCCCATTGGCATCATACTTGATAGCATATTTTGTATCCACCGAAGGAGCCGAACCTCCATCACCTTTGGCTATCTTGATAATTGTCCCATCCGCCAAGGTGAAATATACATATTCATCATCTTGCGTAACGGAAGAAAACATAGAGTCTCCATTGTCACCCTTTTCACCTTTATCGCCCTTTGCACCATCCGTTCCATTCGTGCCATTGGTTCCGTCCTTACCATTCTCACCGGTAGCTTTTCCTAACTTGGTCCAGTTAGTACCATTGTTGTATGACACGAACCAGTATCCGTCCTCTATCTTTAGTTGTGGAGTGACGCCATCTTGTCCGTCAGCACCATTTTGGCCATCCTTGCCGTCCTTTCCATTCTCACCGGTAGCCTTACCAAGTTTAGTCCAGTTTGCGCCATTGTCCAAAGATACATACCAGAATCCATCTTCAATTTTCAGTTGTGGAGTAATGCCAGCAGCACCTGTGGCTCCGGTCGCACCGGTTTCACCCTTATCACCGGTAGCTTGACCTGCCGGATCCCAAGTAGCACCATTGTCATAAGACACATACCAGGTATCATCCATTATCTTAAACAGAGGGGTAACACCATCCTTACCATCAGCACCTGCAGTACCATCTTTCCCTGTGTCACCGGTAGCCTGTCCAAGCAATGCCCATGTAATGCCACTATCGTACGACACGTACCAATACCCACCGTCTATCTTGAACATAGGCGTCGTGCCATTGATGCCATCTTGACCATTTTCACCATCTTTTCCATCCTCACCGCTGTCGCCTTTTGCACCGATCACAGGAAGTTTGTTTCCTTCGCTATCAAGCAGCCAAGAACCATCGAGCGTCCAATAATAGATGCCATCCGTATCTTTAGCCACACCAATAGATGGCGTATAACCATCTTGCCCATTAGTGCCATCCGTACCATCTTTGCCGTCTGCACCATTCTTACCATTGTAGATAGTAATGGTCTTGCCACTCGTAAAGGTAATCGTATAACCTACCGAAGCACCTCCGTAGATAATCTCACTCACATTCGAAATCATATCCCCGCTGCTTTGAGCATTGATAATCACTCGCAGCGCATCGATATTCGTATTCATCGTGTTGCATTTTTCTTCAAGAGTTTTGACACGACTCTTTAGGTCATTTATATCATGCCACAAGTCTTTGTGGCAACCTGTCAGCAATAGTATCATTACCGACAGCATAATTGGGAAAATTCGTTTCATTTTTAGTTCATTACAAAATGGAGTTGGTACAAGTGGGGCTATTTCATATACCCCGTTGCAAAAATAACCTAATTGGAACAAGTAAATATGTCTATCATAGTTCCGACAACAGGTTGCATATTAGAACTAATATAAACAGGTAGGGACTATTTATATCAGTTCTAATATGATCTATTTATTCCAATTTCCTAGACCTCTTGTTTCCAATTAGTCGTTGCAATATCTGCAAGGATTTGCCATACCTTTCTTCCGATATTCTTCCGGAATAAGTTTACCAACAAGCTCACGCATTATTTGGTTCGTGGTAGGCTTTCCATCAAACTCAAGCTTTGGGGCCTCTGTCTCTGATGTATGCCAATTGATTACCTCATAAACTTCTTGGACAAGACCATTTATTGCAATAACAACATATTGAATTTTTTCAGCATTAGACAGTTCCAATTTCCAACAGCCTCGCGAAGCCTCATAGAGGTTACCACCTCTTTCATCTATATTATCTCTTAATTTGATGAGTATATAGGGTATTTTGTATCCATCTGCATCTACTGGCTCGTCATACTCTGGAGTACTATAGATTTTTTGTAAATCTTCAGCACTTATCATACCATGAACCACATCATAACCAGATTGCACATTGGTTAACTCAGGAATTGCATCAATCAATGTTGACTCAACATATAGACTCTCTGTTTCAGTTACCCCCCAATGGTAGATAACCGCAATAACTTCCATGCCCCTTTTGATAATATTCTGTATGGTTGCTATTTTTAGGGATTGTGCCTCAGCAGCATTCTTTGGTTTAATAGCATTATTCGCATGATCGAATACACGATTCTCACAACCCTTTCCTACATAAAAAACATGATAAGTACTCGGATCAATCAACCCATACACATAGTACTTTCTCTCGCCGTCACCATGAATGTCCATTTTTTTGATGACATCTTTTGAAAAATTCTTCATAATACAAAATTAAATTAATAATATTGATTATTCCACTCTCAATAGTGGCTTATTTCGCTTTACATAAGTTACCGTCTTGCATCCTACATTGAAACTACACGATTCCAATACATTCCCTTTTCACCTCACATATCCATACAAAAAAAAGCATAGATATTTCTTATCTATGCCTTGAGGTCCTGAGAAAACCCGTGATTACGAAACAAGAAATACCTATGCTACAGCACAGGCATTCGATACTTGTTGACGCAATCACATGAAAGAAATTTCTCAGGTTTCAAGACATGTTACGAACAAATAGCAAATGCTACAAATATATGTCGCAAAAAAGATAAACTACACGCTTGTAGTCCTTTTTATTCCTTACAGCCACAAAGGTAGGAAATATTTACGATATAAACAAATAAGGTGAGCAATTTCTGCATTTTTATATAGGAGATTCCCACGCAGAATACAGGAATACAGCCGTATATAGGTGGTGTGTGTAGGTGTGGTGTGTGTGTGTGGATTATTTTGTTTCTTGTTCTCGTTGAATAGCAGAGAGCTTTCGCACAAGCCGACCGTATTCTTCTGCACTGATCTCT
>CAVKVE010000165.1:0-3954 GCA_963659655.1 Bacteroidaceae bacterium
CTGTCTTTCATCGTCTTCATTTGCCCAAGAGTTTAGTCATTAGCGCATTCTCTTCCTGCTCCAACGCCTGCAGGTGGGCAAATATGTCGGCACTTTTGCGGGGTGCGACATATTGGTAGAACTCGCGCGTAAAGGGTATCTCGTAGCCCACTTTGCTTTTTTTCTCGTCTATCCATGCGTCGGGGCTGTAGGGATAGACATTCTTCTGCATATAGGCGTCTATATCCTCCGCCCACGGGATAGTCTCGGTGTCCCGTTTGCTGCTGTCTGCCTGCTTCTGCCCTTTCTTCAGGATAGGCTGCCCCGCCTCGTCGCAGAGCGGCTGCTCCACCACCACTTTGGTGTATTTGAAGTAGTCGTTCGCCCGTATCTTGCTCTCTACTACAAGGTCGCCCGCGCGAGACACACCCTCCGCATTGCCTGTATAGACTTGGCTGATAAGGGCAATGCACGCCTCCGTGAACTCGTTCCGCTTGTTGCCAATGGGCTTGCGGCGCTTGGTGCAGCATTTGCTTGCGTCTATCAGTTGCACCTTGCCTCGGCGTGCGGCGGCTTTGTCTTTCGTTACGACCCATATATAGGTGGCGATGCCCGTGTTGTAGAACATGTCGTTCGGTATCTGTATGATAGCCTCGAGCCAGTCATGCTCCAGCAGGTAGCCGCGAATGTTGCTCTCGCCGCTGCCCGCATCGCCTTTGAAGAGCGGCGACCCGTTCTGTATGATAGCCATGCGCCCCGTCTCTTTCAGTTTGGCAACGCCGTTGAGCAAGAAGAGTTGTTGGCTGTCCCCGATAGCAGGCAACCCTGCCGAGAACCGCCCTGCCTCGCCCAACTTCGCTTCGGCCTCTACGCGGCTCTTCTCGTTCTTCCATTCGATGCCGAAAGGCGGGTTGGAGATGATATAGTCGAAGAGGAACCCCTCGAATTGGTCGTCGGAGAGCGTGTCGCCGTGCCGCATGTTGTCGGCGTTGCCGCCCTTGATAAGGAGGTTGGCTTTCGCAATGGCAAAAGTCTGCTCGTTCAGTTCCTGCCCGAACTCCGTAATGCTTGCCTCGGGGTCTATCTCCGTCAGTTTCTCCGCCATGCAGTCCAGCATTTGGCTCGTACCCATCGCCATGTCGTACACCGTGGCGACGATACCCTCCTGCTCATACGCCTTGCGTTGGGGGGCAATCAGCACTTCGGTCATCAGGTAGATGATGTCGCGGGCGGTGAAGTGCGCACCGGCCTGCTCGTCGTAACTCTCCGAGAACTTCCGCACCAACTCTTCGAATATGTAGCCCATATCCACGGCAGAAATCTCGTCTGCGCCCATATACGCTTTCTTGGTGCAGAACTCGGCGATGATATTGTAGAGGATATTGTTGTTGTTCAGTTTGGTTATCTCCTTGTCGAAGTCGAACTTCTCGATGATGTCGATCACGTTCGGCGAGAAGTGTTGCAGGTAGTTGCGGAAGTTGTCGGCGATGTTGTCGGGGTCGGAGAGCAGCCCCTCGAAAGTGAATTTGCTTGTGTTGTAGAAGTCGTAGCCCGACGCAGTGCGCAGGAAGCCGTCCTGTACGGTTATGCCTCGTCGGGTCAGTTCGTCGGCTTGGGCGAGGACGGCGTTTTTGGTGGGGGCGAGGGTATCGCTGAAGCGTTTGATGACGCACATGGGCAGCACCACGTTGCCGTATTCGTGGGGTTTGTAGGTGCCGACTAATTTGTCGGCTATCGCCCAGATAAGGTTGGCTTTCTCTTGGATATTGACAGCCGTCCGTTTATTAAGTTCTCCAACTGACATAGGGTTAAGCGTATATATTTTTGTGTACTAAAAAATGCGTTCCGAAATAGGAATTATATGTTTAAGGAATGGGGGCGCCTCATTTGCGCACCTGCCCGTGCTTCATCACCACGCCGGCGAGGATGACGCAGATCGCCGACAGGCTGAGCAGGAATACCACATCCCGCAGGTCGATGACACCGCGTGAGAGGCTCTTGTAATGGTCTTGCAGTACGGTCCAATACAGAACAAAACATCCGAGTGCGCCTACGATGAAGCATACGATCTGACTGCGGCTGCAGGTGGCAGCGATCAATCCGATAGCGAGGAAGGTAGCACTGAGCAGTATCAGTCCAATGAACGCTCCTAAGAAGGCTCCGAAATCGATGTTCCATACTGGTTCGGCAATCTGTGCTACCACAAAATAATGTACCATGCAGGGCAGCAGTGCTATCAGCATCAGTGTCCATGCGGCGAGGTACTTGTCCCATACCAGCCGTGCCACCGAAATCGGTTTGGTGCGCAGCAGATCCCACATCCCGCTTTGTCGTTCCTCGGCAAACAGGCGCATTGTTAGGGCGGGGCAGAGCAGCATCAGCAGCCATGGCGACAGTTGGAAAAGTCCGTCGGTCTGTGCGTATCCGGAGTCTATGATGTTCCACTCGCCGGGAATGACCCATAGGAATAGACTGATTGTCAGTAGATAAAGCCCGATGACGATATAGGCTATCGGGGTTGAGAAATAGTACATGAGTTCCTTGCGGTACATACTGCATCAAAAATTAGAGGGTCGCCGATTGGGCTAAAACCGCTACAAAGGTACGCAGAAATGTGCATTTTTGCAAGTCCAACCTGTGCATTGCATCAAAAGCGTTCCACACAATGCGTGTCTTGTCGTAAATAGACCTTCCCTATTTTTAAGTAGAAAGAAAACAAAATGATAGTTCCCGTCCCTTAAAAAATACCTATTTTTAAGAAAAACGGTCGTTTTGTTACGCTATATTTTATCACTTGTTCTTTTTTTTGTACCTTTGTGCGCTGTTTTGTGTAAATAGCATTCAACGCGAAAATTTGAAAAACGATATGAAAGAACGATTGACTATTATTGACTTTGTCGAGAAATACACGACAGAGTACGCTGACCATGTGTTCCTGCGTGAGAAAGTAGACAATGTATGGACAGAAACCACCTATCGCCAAACGCGTGAGCAGGCGCATATCATCGGCGCCGGTTTGATGGCGTTGGGCTTGCAGAAAGGCGAGCGCTGCGCGTTGCTTTCGCAGGGACGTAACCTGTGGGTGACGGGCGAACTCGGTATTCTCTATGCCGGCGGTGTCAATGTGCCGCTGTCTATCAAGTTGGAGAACGCTACCGATTTGCTGTTCCGTATTCAGCACTCCGATGCGCAGTACATCCTTACCTCCGAGCAGCAACTGCCTAAGATTCGTAAGATTCTGCCAGAGTGCCCCAATGTGAAGTATGTCATTGTCTTCGATCCGTTGGAGCAGTACGAGGAGCGTGAGATTGGTATCGACGAGGTGATGGAGAAGGGTAAAGCTCTCTTGGCTTCCGAGCCGGAGAAATTCGTGGAGCGGTACAAATCCGTCGGACCCGACGACTACGCCAACATCTCCTACACATCCGGTACGACGGCCGACCCGAAGGGTATTCTTCTTACGCACCGCAACTATACTGCCAATGTGGAGCAGGCGCGTTCGATTATCGGTATCGACCAAGACGATGTCATGCTTATCATCCTGCCGCTTGACCACTGCTTTGCGCATGTGGCAGGTTTCTATACGATGATGTCCTACTGCGGCAGTATCGCTACCGTGCCGGTGGGCAAGACGGCGTTGGCAACGCTGAAGAATATCCCGCTGTCTATCAAGGAAGTACGCCCGATGGTGATGCTTTCTGTGCCGGCTCTTGCGCGTAATTTCCGTAAGAGTATCGAGACGAGCATCAAGGCAAAAGGTAAATTTGTGGAGAAGCTCTACAAGTTTGCGCTCAACAATGCCATTAAGTATAATAAGGAGTATTGGAACCGTGGCGGTTGCCAAGCATGGCGTGCGCCGTTGGTGAAACTCTTCGACAAGATCATTTTCAAGAGTGTTCGTCAGGGCTTTGGCGGGCGCATGAAGTTCTTCGTGGGCGGTGGTGCATTGCTCGATATTGAGTTGCAGCGCTATTT
>CAVKVE010000166.1:0-3910 GCA_963659655.1 Bacteroidaceae bacterium
GCACACTATCGCAGACAGAAGTTGCCAACTGCATCACATCTTGTGGTGTAGCGCTACCGGTGGCATTTACTATTACAAGCGGTTGCCTTTCATATACTCTTGCTCCGCCTATCTGTCTACCTTTGCACCCACTTTGCTCTATCAGCCATGCGGCAGGCACTTTCACTGTGTCTCCTGTTACATAGTGCGGCATAGCGGGGTATGTAGTCAACAACGCCTCGCATTGTTCTTTCGTGATAAACGGATTCTTGAAGAAACTACCTGCCGAACCCAAATCAGCCACTTCGGGCAGTTTTTCTCGACGTATGCGAATGACGGCGTCACGCACCTTCTGCAACGAATAGGGTTCTTCCACTTGCGCACGGAGGTTGCCATAGTCTAAATGCAGCGTAGGGTGTTTCTCTAAACGATACACCACACTTGTTACAATATACTTGCCCTGCAACTCATTTTTGAAAATACTGTCTCGATATCCATAGCGGCACTCGGCGTTCTCAAAAGTGCGTTCCTTGCCGGTGTTTATCTCAATCGTATTCACACGAAGAATAACATCTTTTGCCTCTACGCCGTACGCCCCCACATTCTGTACAGCCGATGCCCCTACCTCACCCGGGATATGGCTTAGATTTTCCAATCCACCAAGCCCCATATCTACCACTTGGGCAATAAGGTCGTCCAGCACAATACCTGCCTCGGCTTCTATTACTACCGAATCCGTGTCTTCGTCCAATGCACGCGCACGGCGCATTCCGGAATGGATCAACACACCCGCATAGTTTTGTGTGAATAGCAGATTGGAACCGGCACCGACAGCCATGAATTTCTCGCCCTTGTATTGGTGCAACAATTGGCGCAGTTCCTCTACCGACTGGTATTCCACCCATACTTTTGCACGAACATCCATACGGAAAGTATTCCGCCCCAAAAGCGATATATTGTTTTCTATTATCACAGGGTTTTGTCTAATTAGAAGTTATAAATAACAGATTACGATTTACTCGGTGCCGTGGCATCGCTCGGCATACGCCAATCGCCTCGAGGCGACAGACTGACACCCACTACCTTGGGACCATCCGGCATACAAGAGCGCTTAAACTGCTGTTGATAGAAACGCCGAAGGAATACATCAAGCCAATGTTCTATCACTTCGGGTTCGTATTTATCGGAAAACGCCTGTGAAGCCATATAGGCTATCTTGCTTCGGGTAAAGCCATAGCGCAAATAGTAGTAGATAAAGAAGTCGTGTAATTCGTAGGGACCTACCTTGTCCTCTGTCATCTGTGCGATATTGCCGTTCTCATCAGCCGGTAACAATTCGGGCGATACAGGGGTATCTATCACATCGAGCAGCACACGCCGCGTATCTTCACCAAATAAGTTTTCCGCTGCGTAGCGCACCATATAGCGAACCAGCGTCTTCGGAATACCTGCATTGATGCCGTACATTGACATCTGGTCACCACAATAGGTTGCCCAGCCGAGCGCCAATTCGCTCAGGTCGCCCGTACCGACAACGATGCCGTTGTACTTGTTTGCCATATCCATCAGTATGAGGGTACGGATACGCGCTTGGGCGTTCTCGTAGGTAATATCATGCGTATCGGTGTCGTGCCCTATGTCCTGCAAGTGCTGCGTAGCCACCTCTCGGATGGGTATCTCATGGATAGTGACGCCCAATTGCTCCATCATAGCGATGGCGTTTTGGTAAGTACGGTCACTTGTACCAAACCCGGGCATCGTGATTCCCAATACTCGACTATGGTCGTAGCCCAACTGGTCGGCGGCTTGGACACAAACCAACAGCGCCAGTGTAGAATCCAATCCTCCCGATATGCCCACTACTACCGTCTCAGAGTGCGTATGTTCCCAACGGCGTACCAATCCACTTGTTTGGATAGAAAATACATCCATACAATAGGTATCCTCATCGCCCTTAGCAGGTAGGAATGGTGTAGTGGAAAATGTGCGGTGTATAGGCTCTGTAAGCGAGGGCTGATTATCCGCTGTTTCTCGCTCCAAAGGGGCCACACAGATCTTGCGGTAGTGTCCCTGCTTATCTTGTGTAAAATTCGTATTACGCTGGCGGTCGGTACGCAATCGCTCTATGTCTATCTCTTGAATAATCATTGTGGATTCACGCAGGAAACGGTCCCCCTCAGTCAGCAAATCACCATTTTCTGCAATGTAGGTAGAGCCGGAATAGACTACATCGGTAGTACTCTCTCCTACCCCCGATGATGCATAGACATAACCACAATGTACGCGTGCGGACTGCTGCGTAATCATTTGGCGGCGGAATGCATTCTTACCTACCAAACAGTTACTGCTCGATAGGTTGAATATCAATTCTGCACCCTGTATAGCCAATTGTGTGGAGGGCGGCAGCGGACTCCAAAGGTCTTCACATATCTCAATGCCAAAACAGTAGTTATGTGTCGTAAAAAGCAAGTCCGGCCCGAAAGGCACATCACCGCTCCATATCTCCACCATAGGGATACGGGGAGCAACCGAGCCACCTGCATTTTCGAGTGCTTCGCGTCCGGAAGTAAACCAACGCTTCTCGTAGAATTCACCTGTATTGGGGAGGTTAATTTTGGGTACGATACCCAACACCTCACCATCGGTCATGACAAACGCACAATTGAATAGGTTGTTATCTACTTGCAGGGGAGCGCCTATCAGCACGATGATAGGTTTCTCGCGTGTGAAGGCACATACATCTTCCAACGCTGCCAATGCGTCTTGTTGTAATTGTTGCGTAAAGAACAAATCAGCACAGGTATAGCCTGTCAGCGTCAGCTCGGGAAAACACAATACCTCTACCCCTTCCTCGATGGCTTCTGCAATCTGTTGTTTTACTTGTAGCGCATTGTAGCGGCAATCGGCTACCCGTATCATGGGTACGGCAGCTGCCACCCGCACAAAACCAAATGTTGTATTCATTTTTTGTTGGTCGTTCGCTATTGTTGTTAAAAAGCGGATTTATATTAGAATGTTGATACCATCAAAGTAGCTTTGTATAAGATAGACGACACCAATTATTACGGACAATAACAACATCCCGTGCGCAAAGATACAAAAAAGTACAGACCTCTACAAATTTGCGGGTAGAAATGATGAAACATAATTCTACACGAAAAAAAATGCAGAAAAAATACGACATTATTTGCACATATCAAAAATAAGCAGTACTTTTGCACCCGCTTTCGAGAGACATAGAAACAATGAAAGCAACGACCTTGGTGCTATCGTCTAGTGGCCTAGGACAACGGCCTCTCACGCCGTAAACCCCGGTTCGAGTCCGGGTAGCACTACAAAATGGGAAGAAGCTTTGTTTTTTACAAACATTGTTTTGACCATTCTTTAAGTAATAGTTTTGAAATGGCGGCTTGTGAAAGTCGCCATTTTGTGTATTTAGGAAACAGCCATTGAAACGGTGTCCTACCTAAAACTTTCAATTATAGTTAGCTAAATTAGTATCGTTTGAACCAATGTCCACAGAATGGGATACTTTCCCAAGTCAATCCTACTAAAAGACCATACAAAATCCTTCAAAAATCGGGTCCTCTGTAACGAACTACTATTCTCTAACGATTGTCCTTCATGCATTTTTGTTGACACTTGCGATGGCATAGTGTCTTTTTTGTGCCTTTGTATTGGAAAATCGCACATATATCACTTGTCCGCTCATACATTACTCGCCATGGAACGGATATGACTAAAAGAAATAAAAATACGCATAGTAAAACATCATTATAAGAGCCTTACAAGAACCTATAATGGTAGGGTAATGGTAGGGCGGTACGTCCGAGATGAGAGGCTAATCAAAAACATATAGTGAATAGCTATATTCTTTTATCTTGGAGCTGCTCTTTTAATAAATATGAGAAATGTGTCAGGACTGTTGATG
>CAVKVE010000167.1:0-3905 GCA_963659655.1 Bacteroidaceae bacterium
GGGGTATGCAGACTTCTTTGCCGAAAACGGAGAGGGCAAACCTACTCTATATCCTTTGTTCGCTACTATACACAACCCCGCCTATGTGGGGTATATAGGCAGCCGCCTCGACGATGGCAAACTGCAACGCCTTGCCGATGACCTAAACATACCATTGGCAGAGTTGGCAAGAATAGCCAAGCAGGTAACTTATACTTGGGAACTTACGGCAAGCAAACCTTTCGCAGACCTTATTGAGAAATATGGTTACGACGGCATACAAGCCCGAGAAGGAGCAGTCGATACATACGCAGTCCTTTCTCCCGCCCAAATCAAGTCTGCCACCGACAATAACGGCTCGTTCGATGAGAATAGCGACGACATCCGTTTCTCTATTATAGGCGAGCGAGGCGCAGCCAATCTTGACCGAGCGGAGGCACAGTACGATGAGTTGGACTACGATACCGACCACCTCACCCCCGCTGAGCAACTCGTTACCGACACTGTGCTTGACGCTTTGGGCAACGCAAGAGTATCCGTAGAGATAGTCAGTGAAGAGGCAGCAAGACAAGTTCTTGGCGAAAAAGGCAACGCTGAATTTGCTAAGTCACGAAAAAGCCGTATCTTTGTACCGACAAGCAAAGTTCCAAAAGAAGAACTTGCTGTTGCGCACCACGCACTATTCGCAAAGGTACAGGACAATGCAAAAGCGGGTACGAAATATGGTGTTTATTCTGCTATCTATTTCCACATCTTTAATGGCAGTCAGCACATTGGTGCGTTGAAAATAGAGGGTAATGAAGACCTAATAGATATAATACAAAACGGAATTAACAATGGAACTTACAGAAACACAGCAGACCTTAATAAATGGGTTAAAAGTCTCGGAAGTAGACAAAGATATGATAGTAGGAATAATGCTAATGCTCCAAGACAACGAGGAGGGAATGGAGGAGTTGATTTATTACATAGCGGACAACCGACCGACAGCCAACGAAATCTGCAACAAAGCATTGGAGATAGCGGGAATACCGTTCAACTCCGAACAAGAGACGGAGTAATCTATGGTTATGCAAAGGGCGGCAAAATCTACCTTACCGAGCGAGGTCTAAACCCCAACACCCCTCTATCCACGAGTACACCCACTTGTGGGCTTGTGCGTTGCAGCAAAAGAACCCTGCGGCTTGGCAATCTATTGTCAATCTGCTCAAGGGTACACCAATGTGGAATGAGGTCGTTAATGACCCGAACTACAAAGACCTGACTACCGATGATGAGATAGCAAGCGAGGTGCTCTCTCGGTATAGCGGAGAGAAAGGTGCAGAACGCCTGCGAAAAGAAGCAGAGCGTATTCTACAAGACAAGAGCATTAGTGCATACACACGCACAATAATTAGGCGGAAAGAGGAAATACTTACTCGGAAAGGGTGTGCTGATGACCGAATATATCGTAGAGTTGTCCGGAACGGAGAATGTAGATTTGACCGTTTCGGACAATTTTAGTTGCTTCGGGAGTGGTTGCAGAAGGGAGGAGCGAAATAGCGGTGGAAGCATTGGGGATAAGCACCTCCATTTCATTCGATTGCGTTCCGCTTGCGGTAGTAAGCCGATAGAATACACGCTCGTAGGTATGGTCGGCGGGGAGGGTTATGGTAGTGGTGCAGAAGTTGGTGGTAGTGCCGCAAGAGGGGATTGTTTGTGGATAACCGTTTATTGAATTTTGTTGCACTGTGAGGTCGCCCTGCACCAAGTAGAGTTCCTGCATACAGGCGCGTTTGGTCGTGCTGCCGCCCACGGAAAGAATGGTAACGGAGTCGGTACCTGCGGGCAAAGTGAGCGAATAGCGCACCTCATCACGGCTCGTGGGTAGCGTGATGGTTCGGGCGGGTGTTGTGTTCGCGTCGAAAAAGATTTGCAATTCGCCTTTTGTGGCGGTCTTGTACATACTTGCACGGAACGAGAGGGTTGCCTCTTGCTGCAGGTTCAGTCCGTGCAGAATGACTGCACCGTCTGTGCCGCTGACGCCCATGGTAATGGCGTTGGTACCCGAACCGGTATTGCCGATTCGCCCTGTGTAGCCCATATAGGGCGTATTGCTTAGCAGTTTCTCCGTAATGGCAGGCATATTGACAAGGGTGTCGTTGTGCCCTGTAGCGGAGTAGGTATAGACATCGAGCGTATAATCTGTCTGCAGGTTCTCCCATTGCGCCGTGAAACTTGTATGGTCGATATCCGTTGCCTCGTATGCACGAATATTGCTTGTGTCCGGCGTTGGCACATAGTCTGCGGACGCCGTGCAGGTGAGTGCGGCGAAGTCCACCGCTTGTCCCTGCTTGTTGCCCCAGATGTATTCCACCA
Organism: Bacteroidaceae bacterium; assembly: GCA_963659655.1. Classification (GTDB taxonomy): domain Bacteria; phylum Bacteroidota; class Bacteroidia; order Bacteroidales; family Paludibacteraceae; genus Colicola. The sequence continues at coordinate 2,338 of CAVKVE010000167.1, forward strand.
ATTCGGGGTAGTCGATAAAGGGGTTGCGGTTGTGCTGAATGGAGCTGACCGCATCTGCCCGCGCTATCTCCTTACGGCTGACAGGGTCGGCGCGGTGCCAATCGAGCAACACGGCCAGCAGTTGCGGGCGGAATAGCAGGTAGGAAGTGGAATCAAGGTAGTTGGTGCACGCATCGGCTGACCAATGGAGGTTAGAATAGGCGGTGGCAATATAGAAGTACGCGCGTGCGAAATCGCCCCGATATTCCTCCGCCGGCTCGAAACAGATATAGCCGTATTGAGATGAGGTGGCTTTGTCCATGCGGAACGAACCATTGTCGAACTTGTCGCCTTCCTGCACATGCCCGGGAGCGTAGTTGCTCTTTCCATTGTTTGCTGCACCATCTGCCGGTGTGAGGTGATAGAGGTCTCGGTACGCCCGATAGCCGATAGAATCGGTTTTCCCGCTGCTCTTGCTTGTCCATCCCCACCATGATTTGGGCAGGCAGTGCTCTATCTCCACTCCGCAACCTGAACCGCCGCCGACAGGGAAATAGCGGCGGGTGTTGGAGTACATATCCCAAATAGTGCCGTCAGGGCGTTGGTCGGTTAAAGGGAGATAGTTCCATGTACCGGGATAGTAAATGCTATCGGGGTAGGTGTAGCCTTGCGTGCCGTAATGCACACGCTCGCCCATACAGATGCTATCGTGCAGCGCCGCTTTCAGGAGTGAGTCTTTGAGTCCTTGTGCATGGTTGTAATAACCTTGTGGAATAGGCTCCGCCCAAAGAAGCGTAGTGCAAGCGAGCAGGAGAATAGTGAGGCGTGCTTTCATAGAACCGAGAAAAGAGTGTGAGGGACTATTTCTTGCGTGGCTGAGCCGCCCAAAGCAGCAAGTTGAGCGCTACATACCAAAGCACGCAAGCTGCACCTGCAAAGACCATGAGTTCGATATGGCGGCAGAGTGTTGCTTTTACGATGCAGAATATCAGTAGAATAACTGCACCTACAAGAAACAGATACTGCGTTTTATGCTCCGCCCAACCAAAGCCGTGGAACTTGAAAGAGAAGAAGGGAATCTCCGCATTGAGCAACACGCAACTGAGGAGGCTCAGTGCCAATAGTACCCACGCCATCCAATCGGCGGAAAGCATAGCATACGGCATGCAGGTAACGGACGCCCAAAAAATAGCATTAGGAGGAGTGGAAAGTCCGATAAACGAGGTCTTTTGCCGCTCATCGACATTGAATTTCGCCAAACGCAATGCTGAGGCTGCTGCCATCAAGAACGCCAACATACACCACCAACCGATGATAGGGCGTAGGTAGCAACAGAGCATCATAGCGGGTGCTAAACCGAAAGTGATGTCATCTGCCAAAGAGTCGAGCTGTACGCCGATAGCACTTGGCACCTTCAGCAAACGAGCCGACATACCATCGAAGAAATCGAAAAATGCGCCTAAAAGAATAAATAAAAACGCATAGAGAAATGCCCCTTGCGTGGCAAGAAATACGGCTATACACCCGCAGATAAGGTTGCAACTGGTGATAGCATCCGGGATAATTCGTTTGATATTCATATTTGTATG
>CAVKVE010000168.1:0-1397 GCA_963659655.1 Bacteroidaceae bacterium
GTACTGATGGTTGATTGTCTTGTCGTGAAGATATTGGAAATCCTTTTCGTTCTCTATGTCCTCGACATAAACCACTTTCCCCGTACCCGGCTCTATAGTCATATAGTTAGCCGATTCAAACAATTTATCGCAGACGGGACACATCAGCAATCCGTTGTTCGGATTCATGGCATCGTAGGTATCTTCGCATTTAGCATACGGCTTGATATGACTTGCGATGAGAAAATCCTCGAAAGTAAACCCGCAAATAGGGCATACATGCGGGACTTTGGAAAGCAGCCCGCTACGGAACTCGCCTTGTACGGTACGCACTTTGCTGCCACCGACATACTTGTATTTGTCGGTCTGCGATTTGGGAATACGCACCACATTGTTTTGGGCGTCAAACATCTTCAGTTTGGTATCTGCCACATCTACAGAGAATGCGTCGGCATATTCTATATGGTCGTATTTCTCAATCTCTACGGCTAAAAACGGTCTAAGGGCTTCAATGATATACGATTCGGATAAATCACTGAGATACGCATTCTTTTTCGGCAAATCCACATTAGCACGGGTTCCTTCTGTGTTTAGTGCAATATCGGTTCGCGTCACTATTTCTTTCTGAACAATACCCGTACGGGCAACCATATTTTGGCGGTTGGCATAGTTCAATACCACAAAAGGATATTTCGGGGTAAAAACAGCCCACGACTTGCTCGGGTCTTTAATACGCGCGTCCACTTGGTCGTAGGCTTGTATATAACGGCTGTAGATGTCTTGCTTTTCAGCCAAAGTATCGGCTTTACAAAATGCCGTATAGTATTTCCAAAGTCCGTGTGTTTTGAATATGGAATAGCAAAGAATGTACTGGAATATATAGGCATTCTCGAAACCGGAAGCGTATATCTCCAATATATCATCATCGGTAATGATGTATTTGGTATTATTCTCTTTGCGGACTGCTCCTAAAAAGCGGAGCAGTGCAAGACCTTCCGTAAAATAGTTGGAAATTTGTGTAGCGTCACGCAAACAAAACAAGTCTTTGATATAGTCGTTTTCCTGTTCCTTGTTCCGCTCAAAGTTTTCGCCAAAGCGAAAGTGTTGAATATAACGAGCCACAAAGAACATGGTATCGAATCCATAGGACTTATCGGCTAAGAATCTGCCATCGGTTCTCGAAACTTGATTTTGAAGATTTAATCCTTTGCATTTCTCCAAAATCAACCGAGTCATTTCAGTGATTTGTTGCGTTAACTGTGCCATACTGAATGCCTATATAATAGAGTGAGCAATTATCGATATTTAGCGTGAATTTGGAATAACTCTTGACGATACCATAGTACTTACGGAAATCAGCGGTAGCATAGAGTGCCAAGTCGATATGGGATAGGGTTTGCTTGGGAATGAGAATGGCA
>CAVKVE010000168.1:1407-3805 GCA_963659655.1 Bacteroidaceae bacterium
TACTGCCGTTGGGGATAGTATTGTCGGGCAAAATGGCGGCTCTTGTATTGTAGGTAAAATTAGGCATAAGTATGGCGTGACTGTTCAGATAAGAACCGATGGCGAACCGAGAAACATCGTCAACATACTTGTCGTAGCCGTCAATATGCACCACAGAACCATCGTCCAAAATATTCTTGGAACGCAAGACTTGTATTTTCCCGCTATTCGACAGGCAGGCATTGGTAATGGCTCGGTCGCGTACAAAAGAAAAGACATTCAGTTGCAGCCGCTTGATATAATCGTCAAACCATTTGTCCCGATACAACAACCATAGTTTGTCGTGGTAGATATACCCTTGCGGTTGGAAAATAGTGCGGTCGTTGATATAGTCCACTACCTCTATGGGTTGCGTATAGTGGTGCGTGAAATGGATAGACACTATCTCTATAAAAACCTTTTTGAAGTACTTGACGCCAAAATCGCATATCCGTACTATATCTAAACTCTCATACAATTTTCTGACCGTATAGAACTCATCGGCAATGGCAAAGTTCTTTGGAATAATGCACACAAGATGGTCTGCTACATTATAGAGTTTGAGCAGGAACAGCGCAAAAAGATTGGTTGTCTTGTGTGTGCCGTTGGTCAAATGTGGATATTTCTTGCCGGTCTTTCCGTAAGGGGGATTGGTTGCCACCAAATCGTAGTGTTGTGTAACAGGAAACTCCAAAAAATCGCTTTGGCAGATGTTAATGCGGACATTGGTTCCCAATTTCAATTTCTTCAACGAATGCTCCAAAGATACAATGGTGTCGCTGTTGATTTCGACGCAGTCGATAACCACACTCTCGGCATTGGAGAACAGCGAAGACAACTGTGGCAGAAATGCGCCTAACCCCACAGACGGTTCCAATATACGAATGGCGGTTTTGTTTATCTGCACTTTTTTCAAAGCGTCAAAAACCACCATTTGGCAAGTATAGAAAGACCCCGTACTATTGGCATCGACTATCATTTGCTCTTTTACATAAGTTTCGATGTAAAAATTAGCACAAAGATGCTTGTCGGACAGATAGGCTGCATTAAGAGTAGGGTCGTAGTTCTGTACAAAATCCTCAAAATCGAGTAAGGTATTGATGTTGTCGGCGATTTGATGTACAATAGCCGTAGGCACTGCCTCTCCGATACACCGCCGGATATTCAGTTCGTTGGTTTTGAGCAGTACACCGGAATGGGTATCCTCTATCCATTGAAAAGAATCCGGAATAGTCATCAGGCGCATTAACTCACGGATACTCAACACCCGATTATCTCGCGGGTGAATAGTGTCTTGGCTGGCTAATTGGTCGTTGCGGGTAGTGATACAAGCACACGGCTTATCCCAAAACAACCGCCGATATTTATTGCCCATATAAGCACCCTTATTGGTAACCTTATTGCCCTCCTTGTCCAAACTATACGGAATGCGGTCGGGGTCGGTATTCTCGAAAGCACTTTGCCCCTCCTTGAGGTCGGATATCCACGCCTCCATGTGCCGAGGGTATTCACGAAACGAATGGTATATGTCATCGGGACAAGTCTGACCATACGACAGAGCAGGCAAATCGCCTATGGTTTCACGCAGTGTGATTTCGTGCTGCCGTGTGGGGAAAAGATTCAACGGCGAGAGGTTTTTCAAACTTTTGCAAGTACCGATAACAAGAGTGCGCGGGCGACTGGAAGGCACACCATAGTCCTTGAAATTGATGACCTTGTAGAAGATATTGTATTGGTCGGCAAGATTGGACTGAATACTCTGCCCGATAGGCATATACTCCCCCGACAAGTCTTTGCAAGTGGTTTTCATAAACGCCCTTACATTCTCAAAAACAAAGACCTTGGGGTGTATCTCCATAATCATCTTAATGGCTTCGACGACCAAAGAGTTACGAGGTGTTTCGTTCTTCTTCTTGTAATTGGCGGTACTCATCCCCTGACAAGGCGGCGTAGCAAATACGACATCCACCTGCTCCATATTCTCCCGCTGCCGCCACATATCAATTTCGGCGTACAGTTGCTGCTTAACCTCGGCGGTGGTAATATCCCCGCAAATATACCCCGAAGGGTATTTGCACTTGCGATTTATCTTCTGTATCTCCAAACGCGCAGGCAACAACTCGTTGGTGGCAATGCATTCAAAGCCACTCAACTTAAAACCATAGCACCCCACCCCTGCACTACTGAACAGACTGATATATGTGCGTTGTTTTTTATCTTTTGCCTTTCGCGTCATTTTGAGTATTCCTCGCTAAAATTATTCGGTATGTTGCTTTGTGTGGTTTTCGCCGTTGTGTATGGTCGCTGTGCGTGCATTGGCGTGGGTTTCCGGTGCCGACGGATTTGGGTGCAAAGATAGAACTTTTTTTCGGGATAGGCA
>CAVKVE010000169.1:0-3785 GCA_963659655.1 Bacteroidaceae bacterium
GGTGTAAATGACAATGATTTTGAACTCTCATTTTCTTCGCGTTGGGCAAGGCAAACTGTTTTGGATGAGTTAAAAGGCGGAACAACATTTTGGGTAAAGACTCAAACTTTTGCTATTCGTGCCATATATGCAGATGGTAGAGAGTCAAAAGAGTCTCCAAAGCAGATACTATTTACAAATAGCAACAATGAATTTGTAGCCACTAATAAGTATGGAAAAAAGGTAGGGACTAATGAAGACGGCTCTAATGGACTTTATGAGATATTCGGAGATAAACTATTTGGTTATCCCAAACCATTCTCTTTGATTGAATATCTATGCTCTTTGTTGAACAATCCCTCCGCCACCGTCCTCGACTTCTTCGCCGGCAGCGGCACAACCGGTCATGCGGTGTTAGACCTTAACAAGCAGGACGGCGGCAACCGTACTTTCATTCTCTGCCAACTCAACGAGAAGACCGACACTACCCCCAACGGCATTGCCTACGATGTGACAGCCAAACGCCTCAAACGCATCATGACGGGTGCTTGCTACGACGGCACTACCGATTTCAAGTGGGCGCAGAGCAACACCCCGTACGGCGGCAACCTCGAGGTGGTAGAGATAGACCATGTGCCGAACTTTGAGTGCCACGAGGGCAAATCACCTTTTGAGGTCATCGACGAGACACTGTACGGGCAGCCTAAGTTTGCGACCTTGCGGGAGAAGATAGAATGGGTATGTACCTATTTTGCTGCCACACAAAATCAAGTGGAGGGCGACCAAGAGTGGAAACAACGAACACACAATCCAGATGCTACAAGAGATTAAAGACCTGCAGAACCGTGCTGTCAGCCAATTGAAAGCCAAACTGGCTACCAAGCGCGAACTCACTTTCCGTGCGCCTACGGGCAGTGGAAAGACTCGCATGATGGGCGACCTGATGAACCGTGTCTTGTCCGAGAACAGCCAAGTCGTGTTCCTCGTGTCTTCGCTCTCCAAGGGCGACCTCGCACGCCAGAACTACGAGTCCTTTGCCGCTTGTGTGCGGGACGGTGTCTTTCCTGCCCTCCGCCCCTATCTTATCTCCTCGGAGATAAGCGGTGAGGAAACGCTCTATATCCCCACCGGCTACAATGTCTATGTCCTGCCCCGTGACCTTTTCAAGAAACAGGGCAAACTCATGGCAGGACCGATGGTCAATTTCCTGACCGAGATGACCGGCGGCGGTTTGTTTGGCGGACAGAACAAGCAAATCTACCTTATCAAAGACGAGTGCCACCAAGCCACCAACAACTTAGACGCCCTCTCCTCTGCGTTCTTCACCAAGATACTTAATTTCTCCGCTACGCCGAACTTGCGGCGCGGACAAAGCCCCGATGTGCAGATTACCGACGACGAGGCAGAGCAAGCCAAACTTATCAAACATGTAGAGGAGGGTGCCAATACGGACACCATAGAGGACGCTGTCTGCAAGTTCGAGCAGATACAACAGCAATACACCTCGTTAGCAGTCAATCCCTGCCTCATTATCCAAATCTCCAACAAGGACAAAGCCGAGCAGGAGTGGCAACAGCAGATACGCCCTGTCTTAGACCGCCACCAGAGCCTGAAATGGATGCTTATCGTCAACGAGAAGAACCAGTGCGACACCAACGACGACCTTAAGAAACTGAGTGTTGACCGGTGGAAAGACTACGCCAAACGCCCTACCTCGAGTATTGATATTATCATCTTCAAGATGACCATATCCGAGGGGTGGGATATTCCGCGTGCCTGCATGCTCTTTCAGGTGCGTGACACGCAGAGCAAGCAGTTAGACGAGCAGGTTATGGGGCGTGTGCGACGCAATCCCCGTCTTACCGACTTCGAGACGCTTACGCCCGAGCAGAAAGAACTCGCCACTACCGCATGGGTGTGGGGTATACTGCCCGATACCACCCGCAAGACCTATCGTGTATCGCTCAAGAACGACCCTGCGGTACAGCAGCAACTGCCTATCCAAACTATTTATCTCAAGAGCCTGACCCAACGCAAAGACTTTTCCGTGGAGCGTTTCTTGGCGCAGCAACCTGCAGAAGTTACCTCCGCCGGTAGTATATTTTCGCTCTATCGCCGTTTGCAAGCCGCCGACACCGACCTGCAGTCGGTTTGCTATTCCTATACTGCCGAGGAGGTGGGCAAGTGGTTCCGTTTTATGGAGCATATCGACAAAATCCGCAAGCAGTACGACACATTTATTTGTAATTACGACGAGAGTATGGCGGTAGCCCCGCAACCGACCTCTTTCCCCGTGCAGTCCTACTATACCGACAATGGATACGGCTACAAGATAAAAGACTGGATATGGCGTAAGAAAGAAGGTAGTAATTTTTCCTTCGACAGCGAGGCGGAAAGCGATTGGGCAGAGATACTCGACGAAGCCGCCGAGCAGTATGCTGCCAAATTGGAGGAGCAGGACTTGTTGCAGGAGAATACCTGCTACCTATGGGGCAAGAACTTCCTGCCCGGCTCCGAGATACGCTACGAGTATTACGACAACGGGATTCATTCCTCCTATCCCGACTTTATTATGAAAGACCATAAGGGGCGCATTCACCTCTTTGAGGTAAAGAGCCTCAATCCGTCTTCGTCGCGGTCTATTGATAGTGAGGAATACGAGCAGAAAATCCGTGCACTGAAAGACGGCTATCTTGCTTGTTCCCGAAAACTCCCCGACTACTATTTCTATCTGCCGACACGCAAGTACGACTGCTGGCAAATCACCCGTCTGCACAACGGACAAGAGGACTACATCGACAAGACCACCTTTCTCCAATCTCTCCAATAGTCGCTTCATTATAGAATAGCACACAAAAAAGAGTACCGCCTGTAAGCACGATGTATTCGTACTTGCAGGCGGTGTTCTTTCCAAATATCAAGTCCCCCATCTTAATTACCCCAATTCCGGAAAAAAGTACCCCAATCAGGAGTAATCGCACAATAATTTTGGCAGGTCGAAAAGAAAGCGCTACCTTTGCAGTCAAAAGAACGATAGATTCTCTATTCTATGAAAAAGGTATTGATTATCTCGACCAGTCTTCGGTCAAACAGTAATTCAGATGCGCTTGCGCAGTCTTTTGCCCAAGGAGCCAAGGAGGCGGGCAATGAGGTGGAAATAGTATCGCTCCGCAACAAGACACTACAGTTTTGCAAAGGGTGTCTTGCTTGTACCAAGACGCTCCGTTGCGTCATCAAAGACGACGCACAGCCCATTGTGGAGAAGATGCTCCTTGCGGATGTGATTGTTTTTGCTACGCCGATTTATTACTACGAGATGAGTGGGCAGATGAAGACGCTGCTCGACCGTGCCAACCCGTTGTTCAATGCAGATTATCATTTCCGTACCATCTATTTGTTGACCGCAGCGGAATACGATGACCCTCATACTCCCGAAGGAGCAGAGCATGGGTTGAAAGGATGGATTGCTTGTTTTGAGAAAGCCTCTTTCGCAGAGACCATTTTTGCCGGTGGCGTAACTGCTCCTAACGATATAGCCGGTCATCCCGCCCTCCAACAAGCCCACGAAGCCGGAAAAAAGGTATAACTTTCGTGTATTTGTTTCTGTTGTTGTAGCCAGTAGCCCAATATGTCCAAATATACCCCAAAAATTATTTGTCTATATTTAGTATAATTTTTCAAGTATTTGTTTTATTGTAGACAATAGACAAATATGCCCAAACAAAGACGGGCGAGGTGCATTTTGCATCTCGCCCGTCTTGCGGAGAAAGGGGGATTCGAACCCCCGGTACGGTTACCCGTACGAC
>CAVKVE010000170.1:0-3749 GCA_963659655.1 Bacteroidaceae bacterium
GCTTTTTGTTTTTTGGCTGCATCTACTTGATTCTCACTCAGTCACAATGCCCGCACTCTCACCCTTAAAATCAAAGATTTGAAGGGAACCCGAATGCTCCTTCGCTCCGACCAAGTATCTGCTACCCAAAATTCCAAAAATCACTACAAAGCAATTTATAGAAGTCCCCTTGAAAAATTAGGTCAAATAGAAACAAATATATTTGATATATGTTTGGCTATATTTGTCCCAAGAAACAATATCTATTGGCAAGAAACAACATCTAAATAAACAAATCCAATATGAAAAAAGTATTCTTCTTATTTGCAGTGGCGTTGAGCAGTCTGCTGCTGCATGCACAAACCAACCAAGTGGTATGGCTGAATGGCAAGGTGTACTACGAGCAACCGATTGCCTCCATCGACAGTATTACCTACGATATGAGCAATATGATAACAGGCGACACACTCCAACTGATTATGCCCCGTGCCACACAGCAGAATCCACCCTCAACCATTACCCCGAAAGTCAAACTGCTGGATGCGCAAACCAACCAGGTGGTATGGCTGAATGGCAAGGTGTACTACGAGCAGCCAATTACCGCTATCGACAGTATCACCTACGACATGAACAACATGATAACGGGCGACACGCTCAAACTGATTATGCCCCGTGCCACCCGAGAAATTATCTATCAGGAGGTCATCAAAGAGGTGCACGACACTATTTATATCTATAAAACGGATGCTTTCTCCGTATCGGCAGACAAACAGGTTGCTTTCTCGCGAGGCAATCTGCAGTACACGCAATCCACCGTCACTTGGTCGTTCGCGGAGAACCAATACGAAATGTTGGGCTCTGCCAATGTCAGCGGAGGCACCCTTGCCGACAAGATAGACCTTTTCGGCTGGAGTGGTAGTACAGGGGCAGCCCAATGGGGTATCAGCACCTCCCAAAACAACTCCGACTACGCAGGTGACTTTGTGGATTGGGGAACAAACACCATCGATACTGCGGCTCCGAATACCTACCGCACACTGACGAAAGAAGAGTGGTTATACCTACTCAACACTCGCACCGGTGCCAGTAAGAAGATAGGTGTAGCCCGTATCAAATTAAGTGAAACAGAGTATGCCAATGGGTTAATACTTTTGCCTGATATTTGGACTTGTCCTGCAGACATAACCTTCAAGAGCGGCTTTGCAAGTGAACAGCACATAGAAGCCTACGCTACTTACCAGACTTTCACCCTCGCCGAATGGCAGCAATTGGAAGCCGCAGGAGCGGTATTCTTGCCTGCTTCGGGGAAACTCAACGGGTCGAGTATGTACGATGTGCAGGGCGGCGGCGACTATTGGTCTGCTACGGCGGGCGGCCCGAGCGGCGCGTACGACCTATACTTCGGCTCGGATGGAGTGGGCGCAAACTACTTCAACTATCGCAGCTACGGGCGGGCAGTCCGGCTTGTAAAAGACCTGTAAAGACGAACTGCCCCATAAGTCTATTCCCCTGAGGCTGCCTGACAACCGTTAGACAGCCTCTGTTGCTCCCCTTTGCAAGAATTAGTAGGTCAAGCCAAATGCCCGGAGGGGGACGATGTTGCCATAGCCTGCCTCGATGTCGTCTTTTACAATATAGGCGTTGGGGACATCCTCTATTTGCTTCTTACCTTTGCTCTGCCCGCCGACCTCGAAAGTATATTTTCCTATGGAGAAATCCGACACCCGCGAACTGATTACATCTTGACGCACCCGCATTTGATTGTAGAAGAATGTCTCCCGCACATTGCCGATATTGACCGCCTCGCCGTTCAGCACATACATCAGACCCGGGTTATCCAAATAGACTTTCTCCACCTTACCCAATCCGCGAATAGTTGTGGTTCTAACATAGTATATGCGATTTATCGTGAATGTTTGTTCGGATAGTTATCCTATTTTGTTGGGTGTATTATACTCATACTCGGTACCTTATCCCACTCATCTATCGTATATAACACGCCGCAAAGTTACATCTTTTCCAACATACACGTAATAAAAACGCACTCATTGAGTGCATAATTGAGCCTTGCGGCTCATTTGTCGCGGACGTGAAGCGTAAGGCGGGTGTGCGTAGCACACTGAGCGCCGTGCGGGGTTCCCACAAGCCTCTGCTCAGTAGGGTGCTCCCTGCGACGCAAAGCCTGGAGGGCTGAATAGAACTCCTTATCCGCCCACGCCCCCAAGTATTGCATTAATGGACGATTAACCGCGATTTATGGAGAATGGAGATAAACACAGGCTGCGGAGAAGCAAAGGGATTATAGAGAAGGAACTAAAGGGAAAAGCGGACGCCGAGATTGAGAGAGAAATTGAAGGGACGCTGCGAGTAGATACTCTCTATCGAAGAGTGGTCGCTGAAACGATAGGTTGCTCCCGGCTCAAGATAGACTCCCAACCACGGCAGGCAATTATATTGCGCACCGAGCGAGAACGTGGTAGAGAACTGCCACGGGTGTTCGGTTATGCGCTCGTTGGTGGACTTTTCCGTCTTGCTGTTAAGCACATAGTCGGTGCGTTGTGTGCCGCCGACACAGAGTTCTGCCATACCGCCCACGCTGCCATAGATATCCACCTGCCGCCACGAGTAGATACGGCAGGTGAGGTTGAGCGGGACACCGATATAGTGCAGCGTCTGCCGCCCTGCGATATAGTGCATGTCGGAGCCGTCCTCGTAGTCGGAGAGCAGGCACGAATAGACTACGCCTGTCTCGACAGCAAGAAGGCTATGGAAACGATAAGCGAGGTGTACGCCCCCCCGAATGGGCATGTAGTGCTTATAGCGGACACGGGTGGGCAGACCTTGGTTATAGAGCATGATACCCAGCATAGGAGCGTCCTCCCACGCTACGCCGTCTGCGCCGACGGCAGTGGTGACAGGTGCGGTCTGCTGTGTGGCAGAAGAAGCATTGAGCCCGCCCGAGCAATAGGCGGAGAAGGCAAGGGTGCGCCGGTAGTCTCTCTTTGGCGTATCGTTGTCGGCGAAAAGCGGCTCATCTTTCGGCACAAGGCGGTCGATAACAGGACGTGGGGTGATGGCGGTGTCTGTCTTTTCTGCGGCAGGGGCGACGGCTTCTTCCGTAATGGAAACATTCGGCTCTTCAGTATGTGTGGGGGGAAGGGTTTCCGCAGGTAGGAGTGTCTCTGTGAGGACAGCAGGAGCGGGAGTTCCCTCTGCCAAAGCGGGTGTGTGGGCTTTGGCGGTGTGTGTAAACGCCTCTGCAGCATGGGGTTCGAGGACGTTATGGTTTTCGGCGACCTCGGTGGTGTATGCCGATGCGGTATTGGGGGCGGGAGATGGGATGGCAGACTCGGTAGTATGCGCAAACGGAGCAGAGGAAGATGAAACGGAGGAATACGGCGCAGAAGAAGACGGAGCGGAAACAAACGGAACCGGGGCGGTCGCTTCGTGGGGGCGGAACAAAGGAACGAAGACCGACACTACGAATATCAGCAAGGCGACTGCGGCTGCGATGTACGTATAGGGACTGCGTAAGCCACGACGCCACCACGGCAAGACAAGTGTTTTACGTTTCTCCTCACGAGGCAACTGAGCCTCGACGCGCTCCCACAATTCGACAGGTTCTTCGACCTCAAAGTACGACATGCGGTTCTCTATATCTTCTAACCAATTCTCTTTCATAGATGCAGGGGTGTTTCTTGTTCTTTCTGCCATTGGCGCAGACGGGCTGCCAACAGCGCTTTGGCACGGTGGAGTTGGGAGGCGGAACT
>CAVKVE010000171.1:0-3695 GCA_963659655.1 Bacteroidaceae bacterium
CCCCACCACGAATAGAGCGAGATGCCGCCTTTGGAATCGGAGAAATCGCCGCCGTAGTTTGCCTCCTTGTATTGCACGCCCGCAAGGTTGTTGAGGAATGCCCCTTTTGTCAGTTTTGCGCCGTCTATCTTGGCAGTCTCACCGTCGAAATACTTGCTGCTCAAGGCGGCAGTGCCGTTGTAGGAAATATCGCGCAGACTTCCCCATACGCTGACATGGTGCGCAATGTCCATACGCAGTTCCGCTCCCCACCAACGCTCGATTATCATACCTTTTTTGCTGCCGTAGAGTTCCATGCCGAGGATAGGCTCGATAGTCATCTTGAAGAGTTTGTTCTTCGTCATATAGGAGAACTGTGGGTTGGCAAGTGAGAGATTGTAAGTACGGCTGTCGGAGCACTGCACATAGTTGCGCATCATCGTGTCCCGCTCGAGGGCATAGACATTGCGATAGAACGACAAGTCCTTCTGCTGACGGCGGTTGAGGAGCGAGTCTGCCGCGGCTGCCTCTTCGAGCATATCGGCTATCTGCTTGCGGGTATAGGGTCGGACGGCCGTCTGGTGGGTGATGACGCCCTCCGTAATCAGTTCGTCAAGGTAGTCGTAAATCTCGGTATACTGCAGGGATTCGGGAATGGATTGCGCACGCAAGCCAAGCGCACACAAAAAGCACCCTAACACTACTACCAAGAGCAATGTGTTAGGGTGCTTACTATTTAACAAGAACCGCATAATGCGGAGAGATTATTTTTTCTTGGTTTTAGAGGTGTAGCGAGCATTCAAGGCATCCACAACCTCGGTGGTGATATCGTAGCCCTCAGCCGATTGAAGGATATTGTCCTTGCCGGTGTTGGCGAAAATCAGCTGATAGCGACCATCCTTGTTGAACTCTGCCAAGAAAGAGTTGAGGGTATCAGCGAGCTGGAGATTGAGCTGCTGGTTCTCAAGCATGATGTCGTTAGTGAGTTTTGCCTCGAGATCCTGCAGATCTTGTTGCTTCTTGAGAAGCTCTTGTTGCTTCTGCTCGGCACGCTCACGGCTCATAAATGCGCCATTCTCAAGCTTCTTCTGGAAGTCGGCTGCCTCACTTTGAAAGGTACGCGCCTTGGAATTGAGCTTGAGGCGAGCGTCCTCCTGCTTGGTCATTAACTTTTCATTAGCTTCGATGGCGAATTGATAATTGAGCAATACAGAGTCTAGATTGAGGTAAGCCACGGGGATGGTAAGGTCCTCCTTCGGGAAAGTGGCGGCCGACTCGGTCGAAACACCTGCCTCAGGCTTGCCCGTGAAGATTAAGACAAAGAGAGCAATAATTGCAATACTTAAGATTGAATCAATAATAATTTGAATCTTGTTCATGATTATAGAGTTTTTATTATTTTTCTTGTTTTCTTTCTACGGAATGAGCGTATCATATCCTAAAAACACATCTTATTCCTAAAAGTATATTTTATTTCTAAGCGTATCTTTTCTATAAGCGTATTTTATTCCTATCTACAGAATTGTTTTTACACCTGACTAGAGGTCTTTGATATTCATTTTCTTGCCGTCGGCGTGCTGCGCCTCACGATCCTGCGAAGTGGCACAATGGATACCCCGCTGACGCATGATACGATTCTCGCTAATATGTTGGGAGGAAAATTTTCCGTTCTTCTTGAGAATAATACGAATACTCAAGAGAGCAAAGGCAAGCGCAAGAAGCGCAATCGTGAGAAATAGTTCTTTCATATCAAAATAATGCAATTTGCAGCATAAGGCAATACCGAATGCAACACAATGGTACGCAATTATAGTGCGCAAAGGTACAAAATAATCTCGAAAGGAGCAAAAACAGGTATCACTTTTGCAGCATTTTTGCGATTTATTGATACTTTTGTTTTGCGTATAAGGTACGATATTTGCATAAGCAAGTTTGTTTTATTACCTTTGTGCGTTAAATATGCGATGGAATACACCGAGCACAGGTATTATTATAAAACCAACATAAATACACTATAAAAATAGCACAACATGGCAACAACACAGACACAAAGCGGGACACTATACAATGCCTTGACCGCAGGCAGCAAGATAATCGGCACCATAATAGCCGACTCGGATATACGAATTGACGGAACCGTAGAAGGCGACCTGCAATGCACCGGCAAGGCTGTCATTGGCGAACAAGGCTACCTGAAAGGCTCCGTCGTCTGCCAAAACGCAGAGATACTCGGAAAATTGGATGGAAAAATAGAGGTTGCACATACCTTAGCCCTGCGTGCAACCGGGAACATCAAAGGCGAGGTCAGCACTGCGACTCTAATTGTGGAGCCTAACGCCGTATTCAATGGTACTTGCTCGATGCAGAAAGACAACAAGTAATACACAGGCTACGCCGAGAAACAAATACACGAAAAATGAATCCAAATATACCCAAATAAATTTTTGGCTCATATTTGGCTATATTTGTCTACAAAAAATAACTATATCATCAACATACCCCACTCCGTATGTTAATTGTTAATTATTAATTATTAATCGGAATACCATGCAAATCAAACCATTTCGCGGCATTCGCCCGCCCAAAGCATTAGTAGAAAAAGTGAGCAGCCGCCCCTACGATGTACTGAACTCGGAGGAAGCACGCAAAGAAGCCGAAGGAAATCCGATGTCGCTCTACCACATCATAAAACCGGAGATAAACTTCCCTGACGGCACGGATGAACATGACCCCAAAGTGTATGAAAGCGCATTGGAACACTTCAAGGCCTTTCGCAAAAACGGATGGTTGGTGCAAGACGAGGCAGAAAAATACTATGTGTATGCACAAACGATGAACGGGCGCACACAGTACGGATTGGTGGTGGCCGCATGGGTGGAAGACTATATGGAGGGGCGCATCAAGAAACATGAACTCACCCGCAAAGACAAAGAAGAAGACCGCATGAAACATGTGCGCATCAACAACGCCAACATGGAACCGGTATTCTTTGCCTACCCGCACCGAGAGGACATCGACAAAATAGTGGCTGACATTACCGCCGGCGAACCGGAATACGATTTTGTGGCAGCCCCTGAAGGATTTCGCCATACATTTTGGGTAATAAATGACCCGAAAACCATTGCTACGATAACCGATATTTTCCGACAAATACCGGCTATGTACATCGCAGACGGACACCATCGCTCGGCAGCGGCCGCACTGGTAGGCAACGAGAAAAAACTGCAAAATCCGCACCACACAGGCAAAGAGGAATACAACTATTTCCTTGCAGTCTGCTTCCCTGATAATCAGCTGAATGTGATAGACTACAACCGTGTGGTGAAAGACCTAAACGGACTGAGCGAGGCGGAATTCCTGAAAGCATTAGAGGCTGATTTTGTGGTCGAAAAGAAAGGCAAAGAGATATACAAGCCTCAGCACCTGCACAACTTCTCGCTCTATCTGGCAGGCGAATGGTATAGCCTGACTGCCAAAGAAGGACGATACGATGACCAAGACCCGATAGGTGTGCTGGATGTAACCATATCGAGCAACCTGATACTGGATAAAATACTTGGAATCAAAGACTTGCGCACCGACAAGCGCATTGATTTTGTGGGCGGTATCAGAGGCTTGGGCGAACTGAAACGACGCGTGGATTCGGGAGAGATGAAGATGGCATTGGCACTCTACCCCGTGACGATGCAACAAATTATCAACATCGCCGACACGGG
>CAVKVE010000172.1:0-3684 GCA_963659655.1 Bacteroidaceae bacterium
GAGATAACTATGAGATAATTGTTTTTCAGGAGACACACGCATTTTGCGCATA
Organism: Bacteroidaceae bacterium; assembly: GCA_963659655.1. GTDB lineage: Bacteria > Bacteroidota > Bacteroidia > Bacteroidales > Paludibacteraceae > Colicola. Next base: position 53 of record CAVKVE010000172.1, read on the forward strand.
ATAAACCACCCCGACTCTTCGGAATGTAAGAGTCGGGGTGGTTCGTATTTCTATTGAAAGCTAATAGTCCACAAAATCTTTTGAATTACCCTTATCCGGCTTTACATTGATGATTAGAACCAGTCCAAGTCTGCAATCTGACTATAGACCTAATTTACACATTGAGTTAGGGAAAGAAACACTTTTTGTTGCATGGGCTTGTATATGTTACAAAAAATCTATACCTTTGCCGCTGCGAAACCCACTCGGTATGTCTGCACCAATCAGCAACAGAGTTTCTATTGTACGGAAACGGTTGTTTTTCAAGCAGATATACTACATGAAGCGGGTTTGGCAGACATAGTATAAGGCGTTATTACGCTGTATTCTGATGCATTGAAATCTCGCAAACATTTCTCTCGTCAAAAGAATATGGCAACGATGACGCCCGCGGAATGTAAGTATTCTGCTTATTGGGTCGTATCTGTTCGGCTGTATGGCATATCCTTTTTTGGGGGAATAGGTCTGTGCCGCAGAGGACAACCCAGCGGATTGGCTTATATTGGCGTGGGTTTCGCGTTGCTGACTTCTTGACGAATGGCAATGCGAGAGCCTCAATGCGTGGAGTCGGCAATAACTGAAACTCCACGCTTTTTTTGTGTCTATATTCATTTATTTACCTTGTGCATTAAGAGATATGTACAACCTCAAAAAACAAAGTATATGAAACAGAAATCGAGTATTACTCCCAAGCAGTACAAGGACAGACATCCTTCTAAACCCTCCAATACTATCTATCATTTCACTTCGGTAGGTAATTTATACCGGATATTACTATCCGGACTTAAACTAAGTGATGGCAGAAATTGGAAAGACAAAAATGACCGGTATGGGATAGAACAATATAGAAAATTTTTAGAAAAAGATGGGAAAAATATATTAGTCCTTTGTTTTTGCAATAATAAGGGCAATGTTTTTCTATGGAAAGAAAAAGAAGAAAGCCCTTCTCAATTAACTCAATACGATGAGTATATATGCCGCATTGGGTTCAACACCAAGTTATTACGCAAACATCTTGCAAATATCGATGGTATTAGAGAGCCACGTCTCATAGAGTATTGCTCTAACAATGAGGTTTTGAATTCCCAATATACTGTTGAGGAGATTCCTTATCTCAAAAGAGAAGAATACGCAATAGAACACGAAGTTCGAATTGTTTATGTCGGCTTCGAGGAAGAGATATTCATTACAAACATCAAAGATTGTATAACCGATATTACAATCAATACCAATAAAAAAGAGGTATTACAACATATTCAAGAGAAATTACACCACGAATACAACATAGACAATAGAATAATTAAATCCAATGGATACTCTAATAGTCCTACATGGCAGAAAAATATTCGAAAATTTCTGAATCCGAGTAATAATATACACGAATAACTAATTCAAACAAAAATACTGATAAATTATGAAACACAAATTCTTCTTTATTGTCATGTTACTATTGTCAACAACGATAGTTAGGGCAAATGATTTCCAATCGGGTGATTTATACTACGAAATCCTCAACAATTACGATTGCGCTGTTTCTGTAGTCGGAGCATCTGGAGAACTGACAACAATTACTATACCTAATTCTGTAACCTATAGCGGCACAACATATAGTGTCATAGACATTGGATTTCGAGCTTTTGCGTCTCATACAGAGCTTACTTCTATTACTATTCCCAATAGCGTAACGAGTATTGGAAGAGGTGCTTTCATGGATTGTAATAGACTTACTTCAATTACTATTTCTAATGGTGTAACGAGCATTGAAGAGAGAGTTTTCTATTGTTGTACTGGTCTCACTTCAATCACTATTCCAAATAGCGTAACAAATATTGGGAGCAGTGCTTTCAGGGGGTGTACAGGACTTACCTCCATTACGATTCCCAATAGCGTAACGAGTATTGGAAGAGGTGCTTTCATGGATTGTAATAGACTTACTTCAATTACTATTTCTAATGGTGTAACGAGCATTGAAGAGAGAGTTTTCTATTGTTGTACTGGTCTCACTTCAATCACTATTCCAAATAGCGTAACAAATATTGGGAGCAGTGCTTTCAGGGGGTGTACAGGACTTACCTCCATTACGATTCCCAATAGCGTAACGAGTATTGGAAGAGGTGCTTTCATGGATTGTAATAGACTTACTTCAATTACTATTTCTAATGGTGTAACGAGCATTGAAGAGAGAGTTTTCTATTGTTGTACTGGTCTCACTTCAATCACTATTCCAAATAGCGTAACAAATATTGGGAGCAGTGCTTTCAGGGGATGTAGTGGACTTACCTCAATCACTATTCCCAATAGCGTAACGAGCATTGGGGAGTATGCTTTCGAGGGATGTAGTGGACTTACATCTATTACTATTCCCAATAGCGTAACAAATATTGGAAGCAGTACTTTCGAGGGATGTAGTGGACTTACCTCCATAGTATGGAATGCAAAAGAATGTGTTATTAATGGTTCCGATAGTCCATTTGGAAGTGCTTGCCAAAATATTCGTTCGTTTACATTTGGAAACGAGATACAAAATATACCCCAATCGGTGTGCAAAAATATGAGTAGCCTTACATCTATCACTATTCCTAACAGCGTAAAACGAATAGAAACAGACGCATTTAATGGGTGCACTTCATTGGAAGAAATTAGAATAGGGAATAAGGTGGAAGCAATTGAAGATTCGGCATTTGCACATTGTAGTAAACTGACAGAGATTACAATACCTAATAGCGTAACCAAAATCGGTATCGGGACATTTAAGGGATGCGAGTATTTGGAAGAGGTTACACTTGGTACAGGAATAGAGGAAATAGGAACCTCCGCATTCGATGGGGATAAGCGTATCTATTCCGTGACTTGCTACGCCAATGTAACACCCACTATATACGAAAGCACTTTTGCCGGAGTAAATAGTAATGCTGAGCTCCATGTTCCCGCCAATGTACTGAAGAAATACAAAGTGGATGAGTATTGGAATAAGTTTACAATCCTACCCATTCATGCAGAAAACACCGAAAGCGGAACACTCACTGTACGAACGACCGAATCGGAGGCTACTATCACATGGCCTGTCAACAGCAACGCAGAGACTTACACCGTCGTTCTCAAGAAAGAGGATGCCACATTCTGTACACTTCTATTCAACTCCGATGGACAATTAACCACCATCCGCACTGCAGCCCCCGCACACGACAACAAAGCAACAAGTCCCGCAGCAGAACTGACTACCAATGGATATCGATTTACCATAACAGGACTTGATGCCGGGACACAGTATGCTTACACTATCACTACCAAAGATTTTGATGAAGCAGTACTGAACAACTACGAGGGTACATTCAGTACCCAAGGTGGGGAAACTGCTATAGATGAGACCTATACAGAGAATGGTCGTGCGGCACAAAAAGTAATACGCAATGGGCAGTTGCTGATACAGAATGGGGAGAAAGTCTATTCTGTATTAGGTGTGGAAATGTAATCAATGTCGTTTCTTCTTAGAAACGACGCTTTCCTTTCTTGGTACAATTCTTGAATACCGAAAGGAAAAACGCAAATCTATGTCCCTTTCGCTCATGATGCTTATTTCGGGCGCAGTCTTG
>CAVKVE010000173.1:0-3643 GCA_963659655.1 Bacteroidaceae bacterium
GTGAGTGGATAGAGGCTCTGCCACATACTTTCGAGCAGCAAGGTACGGTCATCTACAATGCCCGCAATCAGATACGGGTTATAAATCTCCAAAAGGAAAACATCCAAAAGGAAAACTCCAAACAGGAAGACCTCAAAGAAAAAGACTTCAAAGAGAACGAAAAATCTCCCATTTCCCGAACCACTGCCTTAGGTACTCTTCCGAATGGCGGCTTGTTGGTCAATGTCAAACGCTACTGTGTCCCTCGTCCGTTCAATCGCGTGGTGTACTCTTTCCTTCGTCAGCCCAAGGCACAGCGTGCCTATCAGAATGCCTGGCGCTTGCAGCAGATGGGCATCGCCACACCAACGCCGATAGCCTACCTTCTTTGTGGGCATGGTCTGCTTTCGGAGAGTTATCTCATTACCGTACAATTCCCCGCCTCTCGCCAATTCTATGAGTTCCGTAACCGCCCATTGCATGGATACGAATCCATCGTTCGCCAGTTCGCCCGCTTTACGGCTCGCGTGCATGAGCTAGGGGTCTTACATTTGGATTACTCACCCGGCAATATCCTTTTCCATGTCGATGCCGATGGTCAGGCGCAGTTCGTGTTGGTGGACATCAACCGTATGCAATTCCGTAATGCCCCAATCGGGCAAAAAGACGCTTGTAAGAACTTTTGCCGCCTTTGGGGTGAGCAGGACTTCTTCGAGTTGTTGGCAGACGAATATGCTATGGCCCGCGGTTGGGACAAGCATACCACTCGCACGCTGATTATACATTATTGGAAACAGTTTTGGAAACACCGAAAATAAATAGCGTTAGTGTTGTAATACCGAATTACAACGGCAAGCAGTTGCTCGCTCAATACTTGCCCTACTTGTTCCGTGCGCTTGCGGCATGCTCTGCTATTGCCGAGAGCGAGGTCATTGTAGTGGACGATGCCTCAACGGACAGCTCTGTGAAGTACCTTACGAACGAGTGGCGTGAAATCCGCCTGCTCCACAACGAGCAGAACAGTGGATTCGGGAAAAGTGTGAACAAGGGCATCGCCGCTGCCCGCTATGAGATAGTGTGCATTCTAAATACGGATATGCAACTCGGCGAGGACTATTTCTCCGTGTTGCTGCCGCTCTTGACGCAGGGCATGGAAGGAGTAGCGCCTGAGCAGGTCTTTGGTGTCTATTGTGCTATCCGTTCCCCGCAGACGGGCAGAATCATAGAGGGCAGAAAACAGGCACGCATTCACAATCACAAGTTGTCGTATATCGATTTGTGTGGTGAAGCGGAAGGGGGGGAGTCGATGTATCTATGTGGAGGCAATGCGCTCGTTTGGCGCGACAAGTTGCTCGCCTTGGGCGGATACGACAAGCTATTCAGCCCGTTCTATTTCGAGGATATGGACTTGTCGTTGCGGGCGAAAGCCAAAGGGTGGTTGTCGCTCTATACCACTCGCACCTCGTGTTTGCACCAGCACGCCGCCACTATTGGCAGCCTGTTCTCGCCCGATAGGGTACAAGAGGTCTTTCTACGCAACCGAGTATATATCAACTACCGCTATTTGCACGGATGGACATGGTTCGTCTCAATGGTGCATGCGTGTCGTCATGCGGCAGCGGAATTTATCTGTTCTCGTCCGTATCGCCCGTATGGCAAGGCACTGCGGCAGATTCTTGCAGGCAGGCTCGCTGGAAGCAGAATAAGAGTATTCCTATAAACTCCGGCTGCAAGTGGTCGCCTAATGGTTCGAAGACCATCTGCATTGCTATCGCCGCCAAGAATAACCATACATAGATTCGCATAGATGGGGGTGGCATAAGTGCTGCGCTGACAAAGAAGAACAGCAAGGCCAGTACCCCCGCTACGCCAAACTCCAACCACAGCATCAGCAGCGTGTTATGTGCATGATGTGTCATCAGGGTACGTCCCAATGGCGCAAAATTCGGGTGTTGCATCAGCGGAATTACAAAACCGTTGTATGCCACCTCATCGTCGTACATATTGTCTACAAATTCCGTACTTACCGAAGAAACCCCATAGCCAAGCCATGGCTTTTGGGCAATTTGTCGCACGGCATAGTTCCACACATAGATGCGCGAGTTCTGGAATAATTCATCCGACATCAATCGCTTGTTGTTCCACACGAGCACACCCATAAGGGCAACAAGTGTTATGGAGAGAGGCACCCAATAGTGCCGACACCACCGCCACGCATAGCCTGTTAGAAATACAAATACGATGATAAGCGATGTCAGGAAACCGGTACGCCCGTCGGAAAGCAGAACATAGAACCAATTGAGTCCCATAGCGATAGCAACCAATGTGCGTTCTATGTGCGAAGTGGAACGCCGCAGAATATAGAATCCGATAATAATGGCCGTGTTCACAAACAGGTTAATCACCATGTGTGATTGCAGCTCTTTGGCTCGAATAACATTGAATTGTACAATGTCAAAATGGGTCAGTGAGTACTGTTGTAAATAGAGATACAGATTTGCCCCAAAAAGAACCAATCCCGTCAAAAGCATCGTGTAGCCCACATATCGGAGGCGAAAACGGTCGGAGAAGCCTACTATTCCCCCCACGCCAACAATCAAAAAGAAAAGGTGTCGATTCAGTTGGTGCCAAAAATAGTCGGTGGGTGGCGTTGCGTCCCATAGTTGCCAAAGCGGGAGCAGGAGAAAAAGCACGATAAGAGAAACGAACGCCCACTTGTCCTTGGTCCAATGCCAGCCTTGCCAACGCCGATTCACAACATAATCCAAAACAAAGCCAATGCCGAGCAGGTAGTGTCCCGTGCGACGGACTTCGCTATATCCGAACGGAAGCGAGGCGATCAGTACGAGTATTCCTATCACAGGCAAGTAGGCAATCAGCGTACGGAAAAGTTCTTGCTTTGAGTGTGTATGGATAGTCGGGAATGAGAACATATTTGCGTATGGATCAAATGAATACAATAGTTGGGCAAAGCAGACAAGAAACCATCATCCGTGCAGTCTGCTTTTCAAGGGAACTTCTTAGTATATGGTGCGGTAGATATGTAGATACGCCTCCAAATGCCGTTGCCACGAGTAGGAGGTCGCGTAGCGGAATGCTGCTTCTAATCGTGCGGGTGTAGTGGTCTCGATGGCGGAGGTAATCAGCGCGGCGGACTCTTCGGCAGGATAGTCTACGGGGAAAAACGAGACATGGCTGCTGCCAATCTCCACCAGGCTCGTCTCGTGCGAACATATTACGGGCTTGCGAAATAACATCCCCTCCAGGACGGGCAAACCAAAGCCCTCGAACAGCGATGGGAAAACAAAGGCTTCGCAATGGCGATAGAGCCACACACGCTCTGCGGGCGATACAATGCCGAGCAGGTGTACATTGCTGATGCCTGCTTCTTCTATCTTGTGGCGGATAAATTGTGCATAGTCCGTGTTATCTTTTCCGGCTATATATAGCTGATACTGAGGCAAGTAGCGTATCATGTCAAGCAGTACATGGAAATTTTTCTTTTCTTTGCATTCCCCAATCGTGAATAGGAACGGTTGCTCGGCTTTGACGGCAGCAGGTTGTTGTTCGGGCTGTTGGTCAATGCGCTCAATGCCGTTATAGACTACTTGCACTTCTTTTCCGTGAAGCCGCATGTAGCGCTCTGTCTCGATGGCGGCAAAGC
>CAVKVE010000174.1:0-3602 GCA_963659655.1 Bacteroidaceae bacterium
TAGCGGCGAGCGTACGAACCGCTGCGCTGCTGCTTGCGGGCATCGGCTATGCGTTGGATGGCATCGGTGTATTTGAGTGCCACATAGCCGAACTTCTTGCCACTCGGGAAAGTCTTCCAACGGGTGACATACTGGTCTTTGTGCGCACGCACAATCTCTTTCTGCGTCTCGGTGGGCAGAATACGACGACGCAGGTTATTCATGTACTTGCACGCCGACACCACATCGTTGCTGCGATAGAGTCGGTCCACGACATACACATACAACTCGTTGCCATGACGCTTGCGCATTACCTTTACCACCTCGTAGGTAGCAAACGGCTTACCACTCTTACTCGTACCCTTGATTTGGTACATGACATAGTCGTTCCACGACTGACACGGTTTGATGTTCGGATTCTTGGAATCCACACGGAAGTTCTCCAACGGAGTGGTCTTCCCCTGACTTGCTTTCTTCAAGTCTAAACCTTTGATTACTTTCATACTGTTGATTTTTAGTCTGTTAATGGTCTGTTAACCTGTAATTTATAGTTTCCAATTCTGTTCTTGCTGCTTGGTTACCCGGTATTTCTTGTAAATGAATCGCTTTACCCGGAGTAGGTTTATCACATCTTCTTTGTTGTAGAGCAACACGCGGGCGCGGTGTTGCGGGTCGGTGTACCAATCACGGTGTACATTGAAAATCGAGTTGTGCTTGTACCCCTCCGTCTCCCGAAAGATACCTGCCTGATGTTCGTATTCCACCAACTTATGCGACCGCGCATCGGGTTCTAATTGCTTGGTGGCTGCGAGCAGATTGATACAGTTGTAATGATGGCGCAAGTCGATATGAAAGCACTTCTCTAACATCCCAATGTCCGGACCATAGAAATAGATATTGTCCACACCTCTGAATAGTTCCAACACATCTTTGCGGGTGAGCAGGTTCTTGCCCCGATAGGGCAAACGATACAAGGTCTTTCCCATGTAGGTGTAATCGTTCTCATCGTACAGCCACCCTACGTGGCACTCGTCGAAGCAATAGCCCAACAGGTAGAACTTTTGCGGCTTGGTCAGCGAGTTCCACTCCCCGTCGATGTAGATACTCTTGGCAGCGGCGGGCTTGTCGATAGACGGCGCAACATGGCGGGTGCCTTCCGCCGCTCTCCTCTCGCACGACATCATCGGCGTAGTGCGTGGGCGACCCCGCTTACGCTTGGTGGTGCGACGGGTGGTGCGAGGGGTGTCGCCGGTGTCAAATAACCAATGATAGAGTCCCATTTATTTTGCGTATTTGTCTTTGAGTTGTTGCATCATCTGTTGGGTAAGCGTTTGTTCTTCCTTCTGCGCTCGTTCGGCTTGAATGCCCTCTAACCAACTATGGTCTTCTCTGCCCTCGCGATAAAGGTGCATATTGGTGGATTTCAGTTCGTCGGGCAACAGTTCATCGGCTTGGCGTTGCAGTGCGTGTACATCGGCTTGGGGCTTGACCGGTTTCTGCTCTTCGTCCCGCCACTGAACAGACAGATAGGGATGATAGCGCATACCGGCATCGTGGGGGTTGTGTATGCCCGACAGAGCAATCGTGCCGTCACTCTCGAAGTAGCGGTAGTATCGTTTCTCGATACGCTGCACTTGGTCGAGGACACATACGGCCTTGTAGGCAAAGGAATCGGCAAAGCGGCGAGAGTAGTTCGTGAGGCAATACTTGTATTGCTCCTCGACGAACTGCCGAGAGGTCATCTCGCCCGCTCTAACGATATACAGCCAATCTTGAATGAACCGCATGGCACACAGTTTGCGCTTGCGGGCGTCGCACCCTTTCGTTTCGAGCCACTGCAGTCGCTGCTGCTCGATTTGCGTAAGTTCGCCTTGCCTGTTTTTGCTCGGTGTATGTTTGCGCTGCGTGTAGCGTGGGTCTTTGCTGAGATATTGCTCCAAAAAGGCTTTTATCGTCTGCGTATGGCAACGCTTGGGGTAACACCAACACGCCAAGGTGACATCTTGCCGCAAGGCGAGTTGGTAGATACGACGGAGTTCGTTCATAAAAGCAGTGTCGGTCTTCTCACGCACCTTGTTGTCGAAATACGCTTGAAACCGGTCGCACGATGCATCGCGTTTGTCCTCACTCGGCACACGAAACGGGTTGCAAAGGACAGAATGCCCTCTGTCGCAGCGTACCACCACTCCGTGCCGAAGTGTTGCCTCTTGTCCCTTATGCAGATTGCCTATATAAATCATGTTCTTTATAGTAAATTCCAACCGGCATAGACATCTGCCATTACGGGGGCGGAACCATTCTCAACAATAGCCATAGCATAGACTATACGGCAGAGTTTCTCTCGGTCGTCGGCTGATATCTTTGCTGTTACGGCATAGCCCGTGGTTTGGGCTACACGGGCGGCATACGAAGCAGGATTGTTGCCATCCGAGGCAGGTGCCCACCGGTTGACTATGGACTGAATGGTGCTGCAGTGGTAGTTGGTGATATACGATTGCAGGTTCTTGAGGGCTGCCCGAAAACCATACGCCATCGTGGTGAACTGCTCGAAAGCACCATCGGTGTTCTCGGACACAGGGACTTTGCCTTGCCAACGGTTTGACGAGATACGCAGGTTCAGCGGGTTGTTGTTGCGATAGCCACGAACCGACTGATTGTACATAAGGGAATGTTCGATATTCATATTCTTTCCTTTAGAAGCGGGGGCATTGTCGGTGTTGGTGTGCGTAAGGGTTTCTCGCAACTCGCGCGTTATGATATAGATGACGACGCCAGCGATTATGCCTATCATCACCACGGCGGCAATGCCTATTCCGATGGATTGTTTGCTTATCTTCATTTTTTGACTGCGCTACGCTTCGTGTTTGTGACTGCGTGCTGTTGACTGCGCTACGCTTCGTGTTGATGACTTTGTGTTTGTGATTTTATGTTGTTGACTGCGTGTTTGGGACTGCGTGTTTGCTAAGAAGTCCGTGTGTCCTTTTATTTTCTGATGAATCGCAATACTACTCGTAGAACAATACTTAGTGCGACAAGCAGGATGGCGAGAATGCCGGTGCCGAAGAAGAACGATTGGGCGGTGGTCATGGTGCGTACGATCTTGTCACGGTACTCCACCCGAGTGGTATAGGCGGGTACGGTGACGGTATCGCAAAGATGAACGGTGTCGGTGCGGGTGCGTACCTGCAAGCGGTAGTGTTCCGCTGCCGTGGCAGAGATAGTGGCACCGGCGCCCGATGGGGTTGACACAGTCAGGTCATTATCATGAGGGCGGCTCTGACACCCGGAACCGGTATCGGGCGCCATGCCACAAAGGTCGGCGAGCGAGAAATCGATATAGGCTGAATCAGCGGGCAGAACGAGGGTCTTACCTACCACGATGATACTATCTCGTTGCAGTTCGGGATGACGCGCCAAGAGCAACGAGAGGCGTTTCTGTGGCGCACAACCGACACAGAGAACGAGCAGGCAGAGGGCAGATATAGATTTCAGTGGGCGCATCGGGTTTTCTTTCTGGCGGGTTGTACGCTCTTGCGCAGGCGGTTCAGTTCTTCTTGCATCTGTGCAAGGTTCGCCTTGAGCATGGCATTCTCCTTGCGCAGTTCGACTATCTCGTCGATGAA
>CAVKVE010000175.1:0-3494 GCA_963659655.1 Bacteroidaceae bacterium
ACGGCAGCACGACCTATTTGGAGGTCTTGACGGCGCAGAACAGCCTCTTGACGGCACAACTGACGCGCATAGCCAACCAGATGGCAGAACTCCAATCGGTAGTAACACTCTACCATGCTTTAGGCGGTGGCAACACCTACACCAAGTAACGCCATTAAATCTTTTCAGTTCGAATCAGCCCTCGATTGCTACCATGCAACCGAGGGCTGATTGTTTATAGATGCAACCAAGTTGCAGGAGTGTGTGGGGGAGGGTAAAAAAGCACATAGATCAAAAAACGAATACGCTGATCAGGAAATATAGTCCATTTCATCTGCAAAGATTAGGAGCATACAAAATAAATTAAGCAGGCGACAATAAAAAAATCACATTTTTCAACGCTATTTGATTGCTTCTTCAAACATTTTTATTAACTTTGCAGCAAAATTACATTTGTTATTAGCAAACACTACTAATATATTAATTTCACATCAATAGTAATTGCAGTAGTAGATTTTAAGGTGTAATATGAGTAAGTTCCTCCATACATTCAAACGGATCATTTATGTACTATGCGCTAGTGTAGTCGTATTAGTTATTGTTATGCTATTGTTGCTTGCACTATCTATTGCCGTTTGGTGGATTTCAGATTGGGTATGTCCTCAAATGAATGGTTCCAAACCATTGGGGAAAAACATTCATTTAGTGGATTGGGATGACGGAGAGCAAATTATTGTTATAGGAACAGACATGCACGGGAAAACATGCTATGGCGGAACATACTTGATACCGATTCATAATAATGAGCCACAAGATAGTGGAAATTACTTCATAAGGGAGAAAATTATAGCTGTCACTTCTACTGAAAATTGGATAGAAGTTTGTACCATCCGTGAGAATGAACATAAGAAATACTACTTGATAGACAAAAGGGACATCCCTGAAAACAACACAAATATAGATATTGTGAAAGAACATTTCTATTGCTTTGCTGATAGTCTAGCATGTGTGCAAATGCGAGATTCACTTAACAGGCAGCAGTGCAAATAGATTTTGCCCGACACACGATAAGGACACGAGCCAGCGAAGTAAGCAGTATCGAGTATACCGGCACCCCGAAGATATAACAAAGTAGGGCAATGGGCAGCAGCCGTATCGACCTCAAATAAAGCCGCAGCGGGGGGCTCATTTGCCCGCAGAACGGAAAACATAGTGTGTCTTACCATAGGGGCACACTTTTTTTGTATGATCGTTCCTTGAGTATAATCCACCACTATGCAACCGAGTTGCAGGAGAAAGGCAGTACCTTTGCAGCGTAAATGGATAAATAGACGACTATGCAAAAGAATTATCTCCTATTGGCAGCCTACGCCCTTGCAGTGCTGACCGGCTGCAGCGGACATACCCACACGCACGAACACGAAGAGCAGGAACACGAGCATGAAGCGCATACGCACGCTGCGGGCGAGATTGTTTTCTCCGAAGAGAAAGCCTCAGCCATCGGGCTACAAACCGAAGTGATAGACTATGCGCCTTTTGCTGAAGCCATCAAAGTATCGGGGCAGATACTGACGCCTACAGACAAAACGCTGCAAGTGGTGGCGGCAATGGACGGAGTGATTACCCTCCAACGCACGCTCAACGAAGGTACGGCGGTGCGCAAAGGACAGGTGTTAGCGCACATCTCTGTGCGAGGTATCGCCACGGCAGACCCCGTGGAGACGGCACGACTGCAATACGAAGCCGCCCGCAAGGAATATGAACGGGCGAGCCGACTGACGGGCAACCAAATAGTATCCGCCCAAGAGATGGAGCAGATAACGCTGCGATACCAAACCGCCAAGACGCAATACGAGGCGTTGCGCAACAAGAAAGCCGAGGACGGCTGTATCGAGGTGGTCGCACCGCAAGACGGCTATGTGAGCGGCATTGCGTTTGCCAACGGCGACTATGTTGAAGCGGGAGAGGCCTTGCTCGCCATAAGCCAGACGAAGAACCTGTTGCTGCAAGCCGATGTGCCGGAACGCTATTGGAGCAGCCTTGGCAAGATACAAAGCGCCAACTTCGAACCCGCCTACAGCGGCACAACCTACCGACTAACCGACCTGAACGGAAAACTCCTATCTATCGGGCAAAGCGCCAACAGCCAAACAGGCTATGTACCCGTGGTCTTCTCGTTCGAGAACAAAGCGGGGTTGATAGCAGGCTCGTATGCTGACATCTATTTGCTCTTACAGCAGAAGCAACAAGCATTGTCTGTTCCCGTATCAGCGGTGTGCGAAGAGCAAGGGATATACTCGGTCTATGTACAATTGGACGAAGATTACTACCGCAAGCGTGAGGTTGTCTTGGGGCAGAGCAACGGCGAGCGTGTGCTTGTGCGCAGCGGACTCTCGGCAGGCGAGGCTGTCGTCACGAGCGGAGCGATGCAAGTGAAACTTGCAGGCAGCGCAACCGTGATACCGGGGCATACGCATAACCACTAAAGAGGCTCCACTTTGTTCGGTAGAAGTAGAACCAGTTAATAAAGGACACTATGCTCAATAAAATCATATCTTTTGCCTTGCGCAATCGGCTTGCCATTGTCGTAGCGGCATTGATTATCCTTTGCGCGGGTATCTACTGCGTGCGGGAGATGGATGTCGATGTATTCCCCGATTTGAATGCGCCTACCGTGGTGGTGATGACCGAAGCCACGGGTATGGCACCCGAGGAGGTGGAGCGACTCGTAACATTCCCTATAGAGACGGCCGTAAACGGCGCCACTGATGTGCGTCGGGTGCGTTCATCTTCTACTACAGGCTTCTCTGTGGTATGGGTAGAGTTCAATTGGGGTACGGATATTTATCGTGCCCGCCAAGTGGTCAGTGAGAAATTAGCCACCATATCGGAGTCGTTGCCCGACTATGTGGGTAAACCGATATTGGGACCTCAGTCGTCTATCTTGGGCGAGGTACTGATTATCGGGCTGACGGCAGATTCTACCACCACCCAAGAGGAACTGCGCACACTGGCGGATTGGACCATTCGCCCACGCTTGTTGGCTACAGGCGGCGTGGCACAAGTAGCTGTCATGGGCGGCGACATCCGCGAATACCAGATACAGATAGACCCCAACCGCATGCGTACTTATGGTGTGGCACTCGACGATCTATTGGCTGCCGTACGCAATATGAACCAAAATGCATCGGGCGGCGTGCTGTACGAGTACGGCAACGAATACATTATTCGTGGTGCGCTCTCGACCAACGATATGACCTCGCTTGGGCAGACGGCCGTACCGACCATTGCGGGCGGAACAGTGCGTTTGGAGCAAGTAGCCACGGTCGCTATCGGAGCGCAGACACCTCGACTTGGTGTTGCATCGGTGCAGGGAAAGCCTGCTGTGCTGATGACCGTCACCAAGCAGCCCAACACAGGCACACTCGAACTAACCGACCATTTAGACAAGGCAATGGAGGAGATACGCCCACAATTGCCCGCCGATGTACAGGTATCGACCGACATCTTCCGCC
>CAVKVE010000176.1:0-3490 GCA_963659655.1 Bacteroidaceae bacterium
ATTTGTGCTTATTTTTCTTCTTTTTTTCTTGCCGCTTGCGGCATAGGAGACCTCCTGCTCGCTATGCTCGCGAAAAACAAAGGAAAACATTCATTTCAAATCGAAAAATCAAAGAATACTTATAAGAACATAAATATCAACTATTTACAACTACACGGCAGTGATTTATCGCAACAGTAATAATTCGTAATTAAAAAAAATGTCCCACCTCTCCCGAGATAGAACATTTTTTCTTGTGTCTTTTTTAGAACGGCAGGTCGCTGCTCGGGTCGCTGCTTGCGTCAAATGTAGCGGTATCTGCTGCGGGTGCTGCAGGGGCTGCGGGTTGAGCCACAGGCTGAGCGGCGGGTGCTGCGGCAGCCGGAGCCGGTTGATAGCTTACTTGAGCGGGTGCTGCAGCAGCTTGTGCGCCTTGTTGCACTTTCCATGCGCGTACCGAGGTGTACCAGCGTCCGTTGAATTCTCTCGATTCGAGGTCGAACGATACGGTTACGACGTCATCTATTTTGCACGGATTGTTTTTGATGCGGTCTTCGCCGAATATCTCGAAGCACACTTTGCGTGGGTATTGTTCTTGTGTTTCCAATACGTAGGCTTGTAGTTTCCACGGGTTGCCGTTTTTGCTTGTGCCTCCTTGTTCAGGCAGTGCCTGAATAATTTTTCCTACTATTTCCATTTCGATCGTTGTTAATCCCGATTATTCGCCTTTGATGGCAGCTACGCCCGGCAGTACTTTGCCTTCGATGGCCTCGAGCAGTGCGCCACCACCGGTAGAGATGTAGCTTACGCGGTCAGCCATACCGAATTTGTTGACGCAAGCCACGCTGTCGCCGCCGCCAATGAGCGAGTAAGCTCCCTTGTCGGTTGCCTCAGCCACTGCCTCAGCAATTGCTTTCGAGCCGTCGGTGAAGTTGTCGAATTCGAATACGCCCGCAGGACCATTCCACAGGATGGTCTTTGCGCCCTCGATAGCCTTTGCGAAGGCTTTGCGGCTTTCCGGTCCTGCATCCATACCTTCCCATCCTTCGGGTATTGCGCCCGACGGGCAGATTTGGGTGTGAGCGTCGTTCGAGAACGCATCTGCAGCCACCGAGTCCGTACCGAGTACGAGGTTTACGCCCTTAGCCTTAGCCTGTGCGATGATGTCGAGCGCGAGGTCGAGCTTGTCGTCTTCGCAGATCGAGTTTCCGATGTGTCCGCCTTGAGCCTTGGCGAAGGTATAGGTCATACCGCCGCAGAGGATGAGGTTATCCACTTTGTCCATCAGGTTCTCGATGATACCGATCTTGGTCGATACTTTCGAGCCACCCATGATAGCGGTGAACGGGTGCTTGATGTTGTTCAGGATGTTGTCTACAGCAGCCACCTCTTTCTCCATCAGGAATCCGAGCATCTTGTTGTCTGCATCGAAGTAGTCAGCAATCACAGCCGTCGAAGCGTGTTTGCGGTGAGCGGTACCGAATGCGTCGTTCACGTAGCAGTCAGCGTACGAAGCCAGAGTCTTGGCGAAATCTTTCTGACGGGCTTTCATTTCTTTCTTGGCAGCCTCGTAAGCGGGGTCTTCTTTGTCGATGCCTACGGGTTTTCCTTCCTCTTCGGGGTAGAAGCGGAGGTTTTCGAGCAGCAGCACTTCGCCTGCTTTCAGTGCGTCAGCTTGTGCTTTTGCTTTGGCGCAGTCCTCTGCGAATTGTACTTTTACGCCGAGGGCTTCCGATACGGCGTCAACGATTTGGCTGAGGCTCAGTTTGGGGTTCACTTTGCCTTTGGGTTTGCCCATGTGGCTCATGATGATGAGTGCGCCGCCTTGTTCGAGGATATGTTTCAGTGTAGGGAGTGCGCCACGGATACGGGTGTCGTCGGTAATTTTACCGTTTTCGTCCAATGGTACATTGAAGTCTACGCGTACAATCGCCTTTTTTCCGGCGAAGTTGTAATTAGAAATTGTCATAACTGTATTTGTTTATTTTGTTTATATGCTTGTAATTCTTAATTCATCATTAGACCCTACTCCCAGTCGATGGAGTTGAGTTTTCCGCGATATACATCGCTGAAGGTCTCTGTTTGCGATTCTCCGCCGAACACATAGATGTAGTTGTCGCGTACGATGACCGACTGTTTCTGCCGTGCAGCGTACGATTCGGGTAGTTGATTTTTGGTTGTGTCGGCAGCCACCCAGCTGATGCCTTCGTCTTCGCTCACGAGGATGTCGCGTCCGTTGTATTGCATGTCTGCGTCAATGCCGCCGAATAGGTAGAGTTTGTCGTCGTACCATACCACGCTTGCGCCCGTTATGCTCTTGAATGCGGGTCGGTCGATAGCGAAATTCACGATTCGATAGCCGTTGTGCGTGTCGTCTTTCAGCGTTTCCGCGTATTCTATGTTCCACCGGCTGTTCACGGCTTTTCCCGCTGCCGTGTAGCCGCCCATTATCATGGCTCGTTCCCGCAGGCTTGCGCTCTCGAATGCCACTGCCGCAAAGTCGCTCACGGGGAAATCGCTATCTACGGTCAGTCCGGTCTCGGTCAGCTCGCCGTTTTGCAGGTTCATCAGTTCGTATTGTCCGTTTTTGTTGGCGAGTGCCCATACCGTGTTGTTCCATGCCATCAGCATTGTCACCGGCTTGTAGTCTTTTCCGGAGCAGTCCTGTTTGGTCCAGTTGGCGATGTCGGTCGAGGTGTAGAGTCCCGTGCTGTCTGCGTAGTAGAGTGTCTCGCCGTCGGTGATGATGCCCCGCACGTAGCAGTCGTCGGGCAGCCCCGTCGGCGTCTTCTCTTGGCTCCATACGGCGCCGTCTTTCGAGGTCAGATACGATACTCGGAATCCGTTGTCTTTGATAAATACGAAATCCTCGCCCACCTGCAGCACTTGCTGTTCGCTGTTGTCGGCGCGGTATATCTCCGCCGTCAGCTGTTCCCATTTGAATAGGTCGGGGTCTATCTGATGCACCGTAGCGCGTATCTCATAGACTTTCACGGTCTTGCCGTTCGACGAGGTAACGGTCAGATAGATAGGCTGTTTGTTGAAATCGACCGTGTCTTTTCCCGTGATGACGAGGGTGGTGTCGGTCGTTTTCAGGATGGCAGAGCCGGGGGTAGCGGCAAAGGTAAATTTTGGTACCACCGAGTCGAGCGGTGTGCCAAATTGGATGGAATCCTGATTGTATACCAATCCCGTGTCGATGCGTTCCTCTATTTTGAAGGTGGCTTTTGCCAGTCCGGGGAAGCTGTCGTTCGCAGCAAAAGAGAAGGTCGATAGCTGTGCTACCGACGATGTAGTGGTCGTACTGTTGCTTTTCGAGCAGCCGCTCACGGCCACAGCCAGAACGGCGATTAGGATGGGTATATATCGTTTCATTTTCTGCGTAATTAAAGGGCAAAATTAGTGCCATTTTTGCAAATATGCAAATTATGTGCTAATTTTGCACCCGCTTTTTCGCTCAGATTGCGAATTGCTATGTCTGTTTTGCAGTGCTTGCGCGTTCGCACGATGC
>CAVKVE010000177.1:0-3488 GCA_963659655.1 Bacteroidaceae bacterium
GCTGCTGCTGCACATATCGCGTATATGTTCACAGAAGTAGCCGCTATCTATCCTATCACGCCGTCATCGCCAATGGCAGAGAATGTCGACGAATGGGCTGCTGCCGGACGCAAAAACATGTTCGGCGAGACCGTTATGGTTCAGGAAATGCAATCCGAGGGCGGTGCTGCCGGTGCTGTACACGGCTCGCTGGCTGCAGGTGCGCTGACGACGACCTTTACTGCGTCACAAGGTCTGCTGTTGATGATTCCGAACATGTACAAGATTGCCGGTGAGTTGATTCCGACCGTATTCCATGTGTCGGCTCGTACGCTTGCCAGTCATGTGCTCTGTATCTTTGGCGACCACCAGGATGTAATGGCTTGCCGTCAGACCGGTTTCGCTATGCTGGCTGAAGGCAGCGTACAAGAGGTAATGGACCTCGCCGGTGTGGCTCACCTCTCTACTATCAAGAGCCGTGTTCCTTTCTTGAACTTCT
This sequence comes from Bacteroidaceae bacterium, assembly GCA_963659655.1. Taxonomy (GTDB): domain Bacteria; phylum Bacteroidota; class Bacteroidia; order Bacteroidales; family Paludibacteraceae; genus Colicola. The sequence continues at coordinate 479 of CAVKVE010000177.1, forward strand.
TCGACGGTTTCCGTACCAGCCACGAGTATCAGAAGATTGAGGTGGTGGATATGGAAGACCTCCGTCCGCTCGTAGATATGCAGGCACTGCAGGAGTTCCGCGAGCGTGCATTGTCGCCTATGCGCCCCGTAATGCGTGGTATGGCAGAGAACCCGGATGTATTCTTCACACACCGCGAGAGCTGCAACACCTACTACAACGAGGTAGCCGATATCGTAAGCGACTACATGGACAAGATTTCGGAGATTACCGGTCGCAAATATCGTCCGTTCAACTACTATGGTGCTGCTGACGCAGAGAACATTATTATCTGTATGGGTTCGGCTTGCGAGACTATCCGTGAGGTGATTGACTACGAGGCTGCCAAGGGCAACAAGAAACTCGGTATGATTAATGTACACCTCTATCGTCCGTTCAGCCTGAAGTATCTGAAAGAGGCTATCCCCGCTACCACCAAGCGTATCTGCGTACTTGACCGTACCAAAGAGCCGGGTGCAAACGGCGAACCGCTGTACCTGGATGTAAAGGATGCACTCGACGAACTCGGATTGAACAATATCTTGGTAGTAGGCGGTCGCTATGGCTTGGGCTCGAACGACACCACTCCCGCACAGATGTTGGCTGTATACGAGAACCTCGCATTGCCGACTCCGAAGAACCACTTCACGCTGGGTATCAACGACGATGTAACCTTCACTTCGCTCCCCGTTGGCGAGGAAATCGCTATGGGCGGTAAGGGTATGTTCCAAGCCAAATTCTATGGTTTGGGTGCTGACGGTACCGTGGGTGCTAACAAGAACTCGGTAAAGATTATCGGTGATACCACCGACAAATACTGCCAGGCATACTTCTCGTACGACTCCAAGAAGTCGGGCGGCTTCACCTGCTCGCACTTGCGTTTCGGCGATGAACCGATTCACTCGACCTATCTGGTAACGACACCGAACTTTGTGGCTTGCCATGTTCAGGCATACCTGCATATGTACGATGTTACCCGTGGTTTGCAGAAGAACGGTACTTTCCTGCTCAATACCATTTGGGAAGGCGAAGAACTGAAGAAGAACCTGCCGAACAAGGTAAAGAAGTACTTCGCAGACAATAACATCAAGGTTTACTATATCAACGCCACCAAAATTGCACAAGAGATTGGCTTGGGCAACCGTACGAACACCATTCTCCAATCGGCATTCTTCCGTATTACGGGCGTTATCCCTGTAGAGAAAGCCGTTGAGGAAATGAAGCACTTCATCGTGAAGTCGTATGGCAAGAAGGGTGAGGATGTAGTCAACAAGAACTACGCTGCCGTTGACCGTGGTGGTGAGTATCACTTGCTCGATATTGACCCCGCATGGTCGAACCTCGGCGCAGATGAGAAACCAAACTATGGTAACGAGCCGGAGTTCGTAACCAACATTGTTCGTCCTATCAACGGACAAGACGGCGACTTGCTGCCCGTATCGGCATTCAAGGGTATTGAAGACGGTACTTGGCCATCGGGTACGGCAAAATACGAGAAGCGTGGTGTATCGGCATTTGTGCCTGTATGGAACGCAGAGAACTGTATCGAGTGTAACAAGTGTGCTTATGTTTGTCCTCACGCTTGCTTGCGTCCGTTCGTAATGGACGAGGAAGAACTGAAGGGTTTCAGCGGAGCTACGCGTGAGATGAAGGCACCAGCCGCTCTGAAGGGTATGCACTTCCGTATGCAAGTGGGCGTTTTGGACTGCCTCGGCTGCGGCAACTGCGTGGATGTATGTCCGGGTAACCCGAAGACCGGTAAGGCTCTGACTATGGTTCCGTTGGAGGGACAAGAGGCAGAGGCTGCTAACTGGGAGTACTGCGTAAATAATGTAAAGAGCAAACAAGACCTTGTTGATATTCAATCGAATGTGAAGAACTCGCAGTTCGCTACACCGCTGTTTGAGTTCTCGGGTGCTTGCTCGGGTTGCGGTGAGACTCCGTACTTGAAACTCATCAGCCAACTCTTTGGCGACCGTGAGATTGCGGCTAACGCAACGGGTTGTACCTCTATCTACTCGGGTTCTGTTCCTTCTACTCCGTATACGACCAACGAAAAGGGACACGGTCCTGCATGGTCGAACTCGTTGTTCGAGGACTTCTGCGAGTACGGTCTCGGTATGGAAATTGCACACCGCAAGATGCGTGAGCGTCTGGATAACTTGTTCACCAAGGGCTTGGAGTGCGCTTGCTGCACAGAGGAACTGAAAGCAATGTTCAAAGAGTGGCTTGAGAACAAGAACAGCGCAGAGGTAACGAAGAAACTCTATGAGCCGATGGTGGCTGCTATGGAGGCTTGCGGTTGCGATACCTGCAAAGAGATTTTGAAATACAAAGACCATATTGTAAAACGCAGCCAGTGGATTATCGGTGGTGACGGTGCTTCGTACGATATCGGATACGGAGGATTGGATCATGTGATTGCTTCGGGCGAGGATGTGAATATCTTGGTTCTGGATACTGAGGTATATTCGAATACCGGTGGACAGGCTTCGAAATCGACCCCTCTTGGTGCAATTGCGAAGTTCGCTGCTATGGGTAAGCGTGTACGCAAGAAAGACCTTGGTATGATTGCTACCACTTATGGTTATGTATATGTTGCACAGATTGCTATGGGTGCTGACCAGGCACAGACCCTGAAGGCTATCCGCGAGGCAGAGGCATATCCCGGACCTTCGCTCGTTATCGCTTACGCTCCGTGTATCAACCACGGCTTGAAAGCAGGTATGGGCAAGAGCCAAGCCGAAGAGGCAAAGGCCGTAGAATGCGGTTATTGGCACCTGTGGCGTTACAATCCTGCTTTGGAAGCAGAGGGCAAGAATCCGTTCACGCTCGACTCCAAAGAGCCGCAATGGGATAAGTTCGAAGACTACTTGAAGGGTGAGGTTCGTTTCGCCAGCGTAATGAAACAGTACCCGACAGAGGCTGCCGACTTGTTCAATGCAGCAAAGGAGAACGCACAATGGCGCTATCGCTCGTATCAGCGTATGCT
>CAVKVE010000178.1:0-3486 GCA_963659655.1 Bacteroidaceae bacterium
AGCGAATAAGCAACACGAGGTCTGCGCTTTTTTTGTGTGTCTATGTGTCAACAAACGGAAAACCAACGGAAAACCAATACGGAGTGTGCCGAAAATCCGACAAAGAGTAGGCAAAAACAAAAATAAACCATTATGGGACTAGCCGATTTCGCAAAACAGAAATTGAATGAAACTCTTGACAAAAAAATGCAGATCGAAGAAGACGCTGCCAAATTATGTTCGTATGTATATCAGCATAAAGATGAAATTGTCGAAGAAGTAGGTGTAACTCACATGAAAATTTTTGGCTGTGATGATGTAGGAATCGAGAGTCTTGCTAAAGATGTGGTTCGAAAACTTAGCCACGATGAAAACGGACCCTATGTGGATGCCTATCCATATCGTATTTATGTGCAATACCATGGCGGTTTATCGAAAACTTTTGTCATTAAAGGATATACGGGCGGTAATGGGAATAGTATAAGCTCTTCTACTTCTGCCTCCACTTCTACCTCTGTCGGCGAATATGATGATGTCGACGATGATGACATTGATGAAACTGTTTCACAAGTCTCGGAATTTGGCTCTCAGAGAGTTAAACCCCAGAGAGAAGAAAGTGAAGAGGAACGAAGAGAAAAAGAAGAACGGAGGGAAAAAAGGAGAGAGAAAGAAGAAAAGAGAAAAGAAGAAGCGAGAAAAGAAAAGCAAGAGCTGAAAAAGAGAGTAGATGAAATCAATAATGCTCCTATGCCGGAGGCTAAAGATATCGTCATGGAGATAAAGACTTGTGAGCAGAAGTCTGACAACTCTAGTCTTTCTTATGAGGAGCGGAAAGCGTATGAAAGTCGTGCAAAACTTCTTACTGAATATGCAAAACAGAAATGTACAAACGACCCGGAAGTGAAGGCTTATTTACGAAAGAAGACGCTTCACGATAAACGCTTTCTCATTATGTGGTGTGTGTTCTTGGTCGCAGCAGTTGTCGTTTTCATCATTTGCGAAGAATGGTGGCACTATGTTTTGGCTGTATTAGGAACCATTGTAGTAGCCGTTGTTTTGGGTCTTATTCATGGGACATTCGGCGATTAGTGATTTATGTTCTGTGTTTTGGCGTAGGCAGATCAGTGTCAAAGTATGAGAATGGAGAAATCATATAGAATAGGAAACCATTGTATAGCTGCTGCCGAGAAAGCCCGGATACTGAAACAGAAAAAAACTAATAGAATTCTTTGGCTATCTTGGCTTGGACTAAGTATATTCTTTATGCTTGTGGCTGAAGAATGGTGGCATTATATCTTGATTGTTCTTGCAAGTATTGTTGGGGCGGTCATAATCGTGTTTAAGCACCTAATGTTTGACGATTAACTTGACAAACTTATGATTAATGTTTTGTATTACGGCGAAGGACGCCATTGTGGTGGGTATGTCACTTCTACCTATGCGTTGACACAAGGTAAGCCGATGTCATTGATTATTGACCCGGAAAGATGGTTTAGGTTGGATGATGAGGGACGGAAGGCGGTTTTTATGAACCAACTGCGTATTCAATACCCCGAAGTGACTTGGACCTATGTCAGTCAGCTCGAAATTAGAAGTTGTTGAACATTTAATAATTTACAAGTATGGAAACCTTTAAGAAAGTAATGAGCATTATTTGGAAGGTAATTAGCTTCCCGTTTAAGCTTTTATGGAAAATTTTTGATGTATGTTCGAAAATTGGTGACTCTATTAAGTAACAATGTTACTTGGTGGCTAATGTAGCGTATGGAAGATATTTCGCATTGTGTGATTTTTGCCATACGCTCGGTAGTCCCGATTTTGTTTTTATGTGAACTCAATATACATAACTAATAGAAATGATTCGGTAAAATTATGAATACATTGTTAGAAATATGTGATATAAAATTTCGTATCTGTTGTAAAACGAAATTTGATAATGGAGATGAAGTTTGTTTTGATGATATGGAAAGAAATGTCTATAAAGCGACAAATGATAAATTAGCAAGATATGTAAGTTTTGATAGCGAAAAGAAAGCGATTATTGAAGATCCTATAAAATTTATACAAAGTTTAGTCGCAATTCATCCTCTATATAGTACAAAACATAGTTCTTTTCAAATGGGGTCAACAAATCCTCAAACAGGAAAATTGATTAAATATGACATTACGGAAATTTATATAGAGATAGAAGATGGTATAAATAATTCGTGTTACAAACAAGCATATCCTGATAGTGAAGTATTTCATCAACTCCCTAATGACCCTTATTTTGAGAGAAAGTAGTGTCGATTTTGTTATAATTTTCTCCTAAACCCCACTACTTAGAGGGAAAAATTGAATGAAGTAGAAGTTCTGTGCATAGGCGAACTTAAGAGTTGATAGGCATATAAGTATGATAATGGATAAACCACATAGTATGGGGAACAATTGTTCATTCATAGCCGTATGCTGCTATGGTAACTCCGCAGAGTGTCCGCACTTGTCCAATGGTTGTCTTTTATCGGAACAAAGCAACCTATCACATCGTGTGCGGATGTGTGTATGATTTATTATAACGAGCGAGTGCACATAGCTCAAGCAAAATTTTAGTTTTTATGAAAGCTTATCAAAAAGCAGAAATGATTGCAAAGAACCTACCTACCGGTTCTTATGCAGCTGGTTGTCCAGCAAAAGAGTATGCGGGAAATTATGTCGCAAATTCAGGTGGAAGCTGTTATCCTTGTCCCGAAGGATGTAAGTATTGCGAGCTTGCAGGTTAAACAGTCAAAAAAATAAGGGTGGGTAATCGCCCACCTTTATATTAAAACAAAAGTAGATCCGCAGTTAGAAAATCAGTGATATAAATGCGATGGCGATTTAGTCCTGTATGTGAGAAGTCTGCCATTAAGTGATATTACTTTTACGGTTGTTGTATTTGTTTGTCTAACTGAAAAATGATTCAAACGAAATTGCTGGTTCGCAGTTGAAATCATATAGTTTAGATTATTTGCATAAAATTAAAGATTATGGAAGGTGAAAATACACAAGGTTCATCATGCAATGGATGTCCTCAAAACAAAGAAGATGTACAACAAAAAATGCTATTGCAACTTCATGAACAGTATGCGGTGAATAATAATTCAGGTTTATCAAGCGTTGTTTCTCTTATCGTTGGTATGTTTGCTGCAATTGGTTTTTATGGCTATGCTTTTGTCTTTTGTATGAATGAATTTGAAACGAGATTTTGTGATTCCTGTTGCTGCTCATGTGCATGTTCTTTTTCTTTGACTCAATTGTCTATTATTGCTATTTTCTCCTTGTTAGTTCTCGCAATCATAATACATATTTGTATATATCAAGGAAGTGCGCAGCGGTTAGAACAATTTATTATTCATAAAATTAGAATAGAGTATGGGATTGTAAGTCAAGATGGTACATCTGAAATTTTACCATCTTCATATAAGCCTTTTGGAAAGGTGAATTCAACAAGCAAGTGCAACATTATTGTGTTATTTCGTAGAAGCACTC
>CAVKVE010000179.1:0-3484 GCA_963659655.1 Bacteroidaceae bacterium
CTATGTCAAACAAAAATTCCAACGAGGAACTCCAATCGCGTCGTGAGTTCTTCAAGAAAGCCGCCAAGGCAGCCCTGCCAGTAGTCGGCGCAGTAGTATTATCAAACCCTTTATTTGCACAAACTGGAGCGACTGTCAATTTTCAAGTACACCCTAACCACGCGCGTAGCGGATATGGCTGTGGGGATTGTACAGGAGAATGTTCTGGTTCTTGTCAAGGCTATTGTGATGGTACATGCAGAGGAACATGTGAAACTACTTGCTCAGGAAGTTGCGAAGGAGGTAATTCTGCAGGAAATCCAAATACCTCATGTAGTTATGGTTGCAGTCATAGCTGTGCAGGCAGTTGTAGTGGAACTTGCTACCGCACATGTCAGGGGTCATGTAGTGGATATACTTTCTATTAGGCTTACTACAAAAAATTAGAACTAGTTTGTTGATGACTTATCATACACTTAATAGAGTGGTCAATTGTTGCCACTCTATTAAGTACAAGTATGCATGTAGCAACTAGTTATTATCTATCTTATCATCTTTAATTTCGGAAATATGTTAGTATATTACCATGGCTCTGATCTAAAGAGTCTCAATAATATCTGTAATAAAGGTGCAAACATCAATAAGGGTAGAGGAGAATTAGGAAAAGGTTTCTATATCGGTAGTTCTATGTGGAGAGCCTGTTCTTGGGCATGGAGAAAATCAAATAAAGGACAGAATGATTATAATATCCTTATTTATGAAATTGATGATGTGAATTTGGGGAATCTCAAGATAATTAGATGGGGCAGACGGAAAACACAAGAAGAATACAAAAGACGCAAAAAAGAACATACAACTAGAACATGGATTTCTGAGAATGATGCCATTTGGGCACCAATCGTTGGCGGGAACATCAGAAATGTGATGCAGATTAAGTTTGAAAGCAATGCTGGACAAACCTTTATAAATCAACAAAATCATACATTATTATGGTAAAAGAAAGAGACAAAATAAAAGTATTACAGCTCTTTCCTACAAAAGAGTATGATGTTTATGCTCCATATGGGGAAAATAGTGATACGCAAGGGGTATTCATTCTCGCATTTGCTGCGCAGGAAAGATTACCAACCAAATTATACATAAAAGCTGTACACAAAGATTCTATCAAAGAGATAGAATTAGAATATATGCAACATTGCATATATAAGGGTATAGTTAAGGAAGTGGGAACTTTTTATTTTGTGGTAGATAATAGACAACGACTTTACCTACAAGACCATAGCACAAAGTTATCTGTATTGACACCAATAAACGAAGAATTCTTCGAAATAGTATGCCGAGAACACCATTTCTTCTTTGTCGGAGAATAAGAAAAACACTAAACAGAAAAGCATTTGTTGCACTTCTAATGTGAACTTAAGAAGTTACTATTTTTATGACATAGTCATTCATTAAAACGATCAACTATTATGGGAAATTTATATAAACTACTAAATGGGCAGACCATTCATATAGATGCTCACAATCATGGCGGAGGAGAGATCTCTAATTTCAATGATGATAGCCAAGATGTGCATATTCATAAAACTTTTCGAAGAAACGAATTTACAAAAAAGGGGCATATCGATATTCGTATTCCACTGAAAGAAAGTGGTAAACTCTTTATATCCCCAAATGCGCCCGATTATATAAAACGAGAAATACAAAACATTTTAGGTTCTAAGAAGAATCGAAACGACTTCCTAGAGAAAGTCTATAAAGAGCTACAAGATAATTGGAAATGGGATAACAATGAAACAAATCGTAGAAAGATTGCGGAAAAAATAGCGAGTGTATTTGACCTCAAATTAACACCATGTATGTACACACAATATCTATCTGCAAATCGCATACAATGCATTTATATAATGACAAGAGAAGAACACTCTCGATATGACAAAATATATCGATTTATTGCAGATAGTAAAGAGGGATTTCTAATTGGAGAAACGACTTCTAAATATGCATTATATACAGGAGGGATAGAAATAAATAAGGTAAGATGATACAACAGAATAATAAGACTTGGCAACCCGGTACTGCCAAAAACATCACCTTCATAGTGACAAAAGATTGCCAATTAGCCTGCAAGTATTGCTATTTAGTGGGCAAGAACGAGCAGGAGCGTATGCCGTGGAGTACGGCAAAGGCGGCTATCGACTATGTACTCGACCGTGAAACAGACCCGAACTTTGCCTACGAGAGCGTGATTTGGGACTTCATCGGCGGCGAGCCGTTCCTCGAGATAGACCTCATCGACCAAATTTGCGACTATATCAAGACCGAGATGTATCGCCGCAATCACCATTGGTTCAACTCGTACCGCTTCAATTTCTCCACCAACGGCATTAACTACGACAGCGAGAAAGTACAGCGGTTCATCGAGAAAAACAAACAGCACCTGAGTATCGGTATCACTATCGATGGCACTCGTCGCAAGCACGACCTCAACCGTGTGTATAAGAACTCCGAGCGAGGCTCGTACGACGATGTGGTACGCAATATACCGCTCTGGCAGAGCCAGTTCCCCGGCGATGGCACAAAAGTGACGATCTCTTCGGCGGATATTCCCTATATCTGCGAGTCGGTGCTGCACCTCTACGACCTCGGCATTCACCAAGTGAATATCAACTGCGTGTTTGAGGATGTGTGGCACGAGGGCGATGACTTGCGCTTCGAGGAGCAACTGATGCAGTTGGCGGACACGATTATCGACCGCGACCTATACGAGAACTACGCCTGCTCGTTCTTCTCGGAGAACATGGGCAAGCCGATGGATTGCACGCTGCAGAACCAGAACTGGTGCGGTGCGGGCAAGATGCTCGCCATAGACGCAGCAGGTAATTTCTACCCCTGTACCCGCTTTGCGCAGTACTCGCTGCGGGACAAAGAGGCATGGATAATAGGCAACATTCGCGATGGCATAGACAACAACCGCCTGCGACCATTCTTGACGCTCGACCGCTGCACGCAGTCCTCGCCCGAGTGCGTAGACTGCGAGGTGGCAGAAGGCTGCGCATGGTGCCAAGGCGAGAACTACGATGCCGCCAAGACGCACACCGTATTTGAGCGGGCAACGGCTATCTGCCTGATGCACAAAGCCCGTGTGCGTGCCAACAACTACTATTGGAACCGCCTCTACCGCAAATTAGAACTGCAAGGCAAGCGCGAGGAGTTTGAGGCGCAACAAGTTTCCAAACATAATAACGATATGATTTGCTAAACCGAGACACCCTTGCGCAGGTGTAAGACTATTTCCTATGCCGCAAGCGGCAAGAAAAACAGAAGAAAATAAAAGTTGTGTTTTTTCTCCATTTTTCGTGAGCGCAGCGAACAGGAAAACTTGTATCCTGTTCAAGGGAAAAACGAAGACCTCACATACAACCAACTACGAAAAACAATATGAAGAACTATTTGCAATACTTGGTTATTCTATTAGACGACACCAGCGTCGCCTACTGCCATG
>CAVKVE010000180.1:0-3437 GCA_963659655.1 Bacteroidaceae bacterium
TCTACAACAAAGACAAAAAAATAGACTTGCTTGCGCAAGCCTACACCAATCAAAAATCTCAATTATGAACAACTAAATTTCGCCCAAAACACTGCAAGCATCCTCTGCTTGCCTGCAGCCTCGCTTGTCACAAACCACCAAGCCGACTGCCTGTATGAACTTCAAAAATCAGAGTTTATTGGTTGCGGAGGATGGGATCGAACCACCGGCCTTCAGGTTATGAGCCTGACGAGCTACCACTGCTCTACTCCGCGATACATATTTCCTGTAACCTACTTCCGTTGTTACCTTTCGGCTCCACCGAACGCCTTCAATTCATTATTGCGGTTTCCCGCTAAACTATTGCGGTTGCCCGTTCTTGCTATTGCAGTCGCCCGTTTCGGTTGGTGCGATTACTCACCTTTCGGTTGGCCGCCCTTGTCGAATTGTATCCATTCGCTCGAGCGTTACTCAGCCCCTCCGGACATTGGCTACTTTGGAAATCGGGTGCAAAGGTACGGCTTTATTTTGATATATGCAAATTTTTGCCGCACTTTTTGCTGTTTTTATACTTTGCGATGGGGGCTGGTCGGGGGCGTTTTTAGGGTCTACCTTCGGGAGTGGTTCGGGATTTATCGCATTTTGAGCTCCATTTTGAGCTCTATATTGGGCGTCCTATTGAGAGCGTTTTTTAACCTGCGTCCCTATCTGAGATAAGAGATGTATATTTTGCCTTAAAAACGCATTTTTTCTTGCATAGTTTGAAGGAAAGCAGTACTTTTGTTGTCTAAAACACAAACAATAGGTAATACTTACTTCTAAATTGGTAATACTAAATTCCCAAGTTCGAAATAGATGATACTATCTCTAAATGGGGAATACTAATTTCTAAATAGGCAATACTAACTTCTAAATAAATGAAGAATATGAAAAAGCTAAAATTCTTTTCTTCTCTCGCTCTGGTGAGCGGGGTGGCGCTGCTCGCAACCAGTTGCGACCCGAAATCGAACGAGCCAAATGAACCGAAAGAGGTGACTCTCGACATTACCGTTCCGTCTATATATGCACAGAGCGCAATTATCGAAGTAACCCCTTCGAATGACACCGTGTATTACTATGCGAATGCATTGGCTACGGATACGCTTAATGCGTATTTTGCTACGGATGCAGAACTGATTGCCGACGACTCTGCCTATTTCGAAGACATGATTGAATTCTATCAGACATACTATCAAGAAGAGTTGACTTTGGTTGATTTTCTCTATCAAGGGAAGCAAAAACTGACGGCAAACAGCTACTTGCTGCCCAATACGGAATACACCGCATACGCATACCAAATCGACCCCAAGACCGGCAAGGCATTGACAGGACTGACAAAAAAGACTTTCACCACGAAAGAATCGTATACCGCCACGAACACGATCAGCTTTACCTATACGGATGATGGGGTAAGTATCCAAACGACAGATGAATCTCCCTATTTCTTCTATACATACGATAAGGAGACATGGGATGCCATAGCAGGCGACGGCACACAAGCAACCATAGCGGAGTATATCAATATGATCGTCGAAAAGTGGGCAAGCAATGGTTATACTTTGCCCATTTTCAATGGTAATATGACCATTCCATACGCAGAGTTTGAAGGCTATGGACTGTATATAGAGTCGGGAGAGAATGTATTTGTTGCCGCTCCATTTGATGGTGCAGTCAATGGTACCATTGTATCTGACACGCACACAGTAACGCTGAGCGAAAGCGCTACCGTTGCACCGACTAAGGTTGCCGGGAAAGCACATAAGCCCGCATTCGGTCACAAATTGCTGCTGAAGTAAGCCACGAAAGGCACTGCCAAGCAGGCATGCAACGAGGGGGGGGGGCAACTCCACAAAAAAATAATAGCCGTCGGTAGCGATACCGGCGGCTATTTGTTGTGTGCCTATCTTACGCCAAAGGCACGATGGCCTTCCTTCGGCAGTGGTTCGGCAGGCGATACGATTCGTACGAATACTCAGCGAACTGAGCGTGGTTTCTATTGATATTAGTGTATGTCACGAACGAGGCGGATGGCAGCACCGATGGCGATATCGGAATAGCCTATCGACATCGAATACCAACTGAACTGCGCCCAATAGGATGCCGGATAGACCTGTGCCGAGAAAAGAGTGGCGGTCCAATAGTTGCAATACCAATTGGTTTCCGTTACTTCTGTTCCCCAACGGCAGCCTGTTACAGGCAAGAATACCGCCCCTGCTTTCTCCAACACCTGCCACTCGTCGGCAGTGAAAGTATTGTGCGTGAAATTGCCGTCCTCACCACCGGTCGCATTCTCGTTCACATACGAGCCCTTGCTATACGCCATGCCTTTCTCTATGCTCGGCGTAAGGGTAACCCCGTCCGGCGTAGTCCAACTATCGGGCAGCAGGATACAACCATGCACGCCATTGACCGTAGCCCCCGCAAAGAGTTTGTCTGCATTGGGACGCTTGAAGAACAAGTATTGCCACTCGCTTTTGGTCAGCGTGCGCCAAGTGTTTGCCGTATCGGTGCCGATGATATTCGTACCCCAATCCGAGAACGTGGTGGGATAGTGCGTATAATACGCCTCATCCTCCGTATAACTGATATGCTCGGTCGGGTTGCTGCTTGTAGCCCAACCGAAGAGGTCGATCCAACCATCGTAGGTATCAGAAACAGCAGCGTTGGCAGTGCCTATCGTGTCGTAGGCATTCGGCGCAAAACGCCATGTCTTGGTGCTTGCTTGATACTGCAAGTTGCTCGTTGCAAAATGCACATACTGCGTGGAAGAAACAGAGAATCCTTCGACCACAACAGAGTCCTGCTTCTCGCCATCGTTGGTGTCCTCGGCAGGGTTTTTCGGGCTGCACCCGAACGCCACAAGGCTGCATACCGCAAGCCCCATAGCACGGAAATAATTCATATTCATAAACTTATACTTAGTTTGTTGGATTCAACTATATTGCCTGCAAAGGTACACCGATTCTCCGAGATGTGCAAATTTGATAATAATATATTCGGTTTAGAAGGTCCATACCATTTGCGAGGTTCATATTGCGATTTTTTTCGCAATGGTTTCGTCCGCAGAAGTACGACATTTTTCCGAGCTATGCAAATACCGACCTATGTTTTGAACGGTATTTATCTGTATATAGGGTTCTATTTGCCTTATATACCCTATAGTTTCCATGTAGATAGAAAAGCAATATGGCTCCTGAATAACTGTTTCATAATAGACGAAACATTTTGGGGTCAGCAAAAGTTTTGAATAAAAACATTTCGGGGGTAGCCAATATTTTGTACTAAAACATTTCGGGGGTAGCCAATATTTTGCGCAAAAACATTTCGGGGACAGCAAAAGTATGCCGTGTAATATACTGTATATAAGCAAGATAGAAAATAATTATACAAAATGCTTGCAAGTCTCGAAATAAAGAACT
>CAVKVE010000181.1:0-3433 GCA_963659655.1 Bacteroidaceae bacterium
GACCTATATCAGCGAAAATATAGTGGCAGGCAACGGACATGAGTGGAAAGCAGTATTTTACTTTACTTCTGTGGATAGTTTTATGCGGTATGAAACATATCATTTGGACGATGTGCTAAATTCTGCGCTTTCTCCGAATGTGGAAAGGTACAAATACGAACTTAAATATCCCGATGTGTATATAGTACGAGGGTACACAGATGAAAAATTAAAATACCTAACCTTTACAGACACTTGCACTTGCATTTGGGGCGACTATAAACTTAAACTTAATGAATAACCCTAACGATATTATCTGAGCCGCTATATAGTTGCCCACTTTGCAAACCTGCTGCACTTGTCGGCAAGCCTGCCATAATGATTTGCTGCGTTCCGCCACCTGCGCCCGTGTACAACTTAAAGAAATGCTCGTAGTCGTTTGCACACAGCAGTCCGTCTAACCCTAAAATCACCTTGGGCGTGTATGGGTATCTCTGCAAGTATGTCCACTTAATGGTGTTTCCAAAACTAATGGCATAACCCACTACATCAATTGTACTCGTTGCTCTGCCGATACTGCACATCAATTTCCAAACCGAGCCTGAACTAAGGACTTGGGTAAATGTGCCGCCTCCACTCATGGGTAAATCCCCCTCTTCGTCTTCATTTATTGTGTATCTATTTGAACTTATAGTCGCTATGTTATAAGTGCCTTGACCATCGAGTCGCTGAAGCCACAATTTTATTTGCGCTTGTGCATTCGTAGTTGTTCCTTGATTAGGAGTTGCTCTGACATACGCACTTATATTGTATGTTATAGTGGTTTCCCTATTATAATCATCAACCGTTAAATAATCATCGCCTATTTCAAATTCGTAGGTATAGTTGGTGTACTCCTGATAGCCGTTCGACCCATTATAGGAGGCGTGTGTTTCCGTAGTGGGTGCTTTGGGTATATCGCTGGAATTGCTGATAGAGCGCGGAATGATTTTCAGTTTCTCGTTACCGCTCGTATCGTACATTATAATACCTGCTTTCGTTGTACTGCCGTCAATGATGATTTTACCCTGATTTGGAACATTTATCTCCACCTGCGTGTCGGAAATCTTGAAGATACCTATCTTGCCCGTGCCGTCTTTCTTGATGAGGGGCGTTATGGGAGTTGTGCCGCTTGACGACTTGTAGTAGTTGGCATTGTTGGCAGCATAGAACGCCTCCTCGTAAGAGCCACCGCCCCACAGCAGGACATTGTCGGCGGTGCTTGTGCCTGTCTTCGTGGTCAGTCCGCTCATTCCTGCCGTTACCGCCCCTGCGAGGTTCTTCAGCATTAGCACATTGGTCATCAGCAGACCTCCTGCCACCTGTGTCGAGCCGTCTGTCAGTGCCGCTTTGAGATAGTCCAGCGCGGCTGCCTTGGTTTTCGCCTCGGCTGCACTACCAGCGATACTGTCTGTTACATACGTGATGATATGTGCGGCACTAATAGACCAAGTGCCAGCGGCTGGGAAAAATACACCTAATGTTCCGGGGGCTGCGATATACTCTGTTATATATGCTTTAACACCCGTATAGACAACCACATCGGCTGCTTCTTCTATATGCACCGTTTCTCCCCAATCGGTTATGGCAATGACTTTACTTTCACTGCCTGCCTTATACCATGCTATACACGAGTTGGCATAAGCACCTGACACATCTTGTCCCGCTCCATCTCCTTTACTCTCGTAAGCTATAGTGGCTTTGTATGTCCCAGCAGGGATATTGTAGAGTAAATCTTTATAGACTGCTTCATCATATTTTTCGTAACTTATTGATATTCCTTGGTTATATAGCGGTTTCCATGCGGGCTGCTGGTACGCGGTTGTCTTATCGCCTTTCTGTATCATTGTGTCTGTCCACTGCAAAGAGTTACCTGCCGTTGAACCACCAACACCTGCGTAGATGAGCAGGCAGTAATTGCCACTGACTGCTGGGACAGTGAATGTGCAGGTCTGTCGTGTGTTGCCAATGGAAAGGTCGTAATACTGTGCGGTTGTATTTGTCGCAAAATTATACAGTCGTATAGTGTACTTTGTAGCCGTTCCTGCAAGTCGTACCGATTTCTCGCACGAGAACGTGTATTTCTTTCCTAACTCAAGGTTCTCAAGCAAGATATAGTAATAGTAGTTATTCGTGCTCGTAGCAGTCTGTGTGAGTGGATTAGCAAGATAATACAGGTTCTCGCCTCCGATCTCCATATTATCCACCGCGGCTTGTGCGTTCTGTGCGGCTTGTAGGGCACTGCTTGCCGACTCCCAATCGGACGCTACATAGTTGCCCGTTGCTCTCGCTACCTTACATTTGAGTATGTCTTGGTTCGTGTCGCCCCCCTGCGCCCACAAGTCGCCAATGTCGTATGGAGTATAAGGGGTGGTTACAAACACACGCCGCTTGCCGTCTGCCGTGTCCTGCGCTTTGGCTGCGTTCTGCAACGCACGCACTGCATCGCTGTCCGCTATCTCGTGCCAATGCCAAGTGCTATCGTCCGTATCTTCCATATTGCACCAACGCCACGACTTGCCTGCGTCTGGGTTGATACACAAGCCCAATGTGTCCGCTATGTCCGGAGTGATATTATTCTTATTCGATGAGCGTAATACAATAGCAATCTGTGCTGCGTCTGTTGGCAGAGTGCTTGCAGTAGAGTATGAACCGAGATATAGCCCATCGCTATCATACTTACAAACGATAGCATAATAACCACTTGGGATATACAACAACTGACTTGGCTGATTGGTAATCAATTCTTTTGTTCGTATGCTCAAATTGCGACTATACTTACATTCAGCATAGGCTTTTCCGTTATAGGTTGTGCCTGTTCCTACATCACCCTGCTCCCATATACTTGCCCCCAACTTAGTGTATTGTTGTATGTTGGTATAGGTATCCCCCTCGTGGCGGGCTTTCTCCGTGTCCGTAGTCCAATCCTTTGCAGGGGCGTTGGTTGTAGTCGGTGCGCCCTCCATAAAGTAACTATCCACCACGCCGTCTATCTGGTTTTGCAGCGTTGTGCCAAGCGTATCCACAAGCCCCTTTGCGTAGGTCTTGCTCTCCGTTATCTCTGCTTCGACATCCTCGGGCGCAGGTGTCCAATCGGTGGCTTTGTTGCCAAACTCAATCTTGATGTTCTTCATTCGCCAATACGAGCCTGCTTCGGGTATGGCAGAGCCACATAAAATCACATACAACGCATTCGGTGTTTGCCCATTGACATCGGCATATAAATCAACGGGGCTTTCAAACGACCACGACACCTGCGTCCACTTTTGGGCTTCAACTGCTATATCTGCATTATGGTTGTAGTATTGGTCAAGTAACACGGTCGAGCCTTTTCTTTCAACGAAACCCATCTTGACCGTATCTTGGTACGAAGAATACAACATAGCCGAAACGGTTACTTTTCTCCCTGCCCATA
>CAVKVE010000182.1:0-3390 GCA_963659655.1 Bacteroidaceae bacterium
AAAAAACAACCAATCAGGAATTTTAATAACAAAATTCAGCACTATCCAATCACAAATTCAGCACTGCCTAATCACAAAATGTAGCACTTCCCAATCACAAATAAATTTGTCCAATTCGCCATATTTCCCGAAGGAGTCCCGAAGGTAGAACCTAAAAGAGTGATTGAAGTATCGGGTCAGATACCTTACACTATCAAGTCTCCATCAAGTCCCCAAGTTCGTTTCCCCAAGTCCCCAAGTTCGTCCTCTCAAGTCCCCAAGTTCGTTCCCAAAAATCTCCCACATGACACTATGCACCCCCCCACGCATTACATACCTGTGAGAAAGATAATTTCCGATATTGAACATCCAAATAATCTTCTTATTGAAGTTCTATTGCGACAAAAAACGGAAAATTATGGAGACCATTTTGGGCTACATTGCCTATTTATAAGGACTTACAAAAATAGCATATTTATGCACTGCATTTTTCATTTGGAGATACAAAAAATATATAGTACCTTTGCAAAGTCCTTTCGGGAAAAAGCGGAGCGTAAGTAGCCATAACAAAAGCATAATTCATTGAATTTCTGATAAATACGCGAGGCTCACCCAAGACATCCAACCCAAACCAAAAACGAGAAACATAGTTGCACCGGCGAGTGACGACTGCGTTTTCCGCAGGGGAAATAATGATGAAAAAATCAACACACAATATGGAAAACCGCATTATCAAGCGCGACGGGAAGACCGAAGTCTTCTCCATCGACAAAATCAAAAACGCGATTAACAAAGCGTTCATTGCCTCGGGCAGTTTTGCCACCGAAGAAACCCTTGCGTCTATCATCTCCCGCCTGCGTATCCACGAGGGCATTACCGTAGAGGAGATACAGAATCAGGTGGAAGTGGCGCTGATGGCAGAGGGGTACTATCAGGTGGCAAAGAACTATATGATTTACCGCTACCGCCATGCCAAAGACCGCGAGACGATGGATAAGTTGGATTTCCTGATGAACTACTGCAACGCCAGCAACGCCGCTACGGGCAGTAAGTACGACGCCAACGCCAATGTGGAAAAGAAGAATATCGCCACGCTGATTGGTGAGATACCCAAGTCGAACTTTATTCGCCTCAATCGCCGTTTGCTGACCAACCGTATCGAGAAGATGTTCGGCAAGGAGTTGGCAGACCAATATATGTCGCTCCTCAAGCAACACTTTATCTATAAGAACGACGAGACCAGCCTCGCCAACTATTGTGCCAGTATCACGATGTATCCGTGGCTGCTTGAAGGCACAAAGGCTATCGGAGGAAATGCGACTCCTCCGACCAACTTGAAGTCCTTCTGCGGCGGGTTTATCAACATGGTTTTCATGGTGTCGTCGATGTTGAGCGGTGCATGTGCCACGCCCGAGTTCCTGATGTATATGAACTATTTCGTAGAGAAGGAATACGGCGAAGATTACTACCTGCATGCCGACAAAGTGGTAGACCTGAGCAAGCGCCAACGCACGATAGATAAGGTGATTACCGACTCGTTCGAGCAGGTGGTGTACTCCATCAATCAGCCGACGGGTGCGCGTAATTTCCAGTCGGTGTTCTGGAATATCAGCTACTACGACCGCTACTATTTCGAGAGTATCTTCGGTGAATTCCGCTTCCCCGACGGCGAGAAACCACATTGGGACTCGCTCAACTGGTTGCAAAAGCGCTTTATGAAGTGGTTCAACCAAGAGCGGTTGCGTTCGGTGCTGACTTTCCCTGTCGAAACGATGGCGCTGCTTAGTGAGAACGGCGATGTGAAAGACAAAGAGTACGCCGACTTTACGGCAGAAATGTACGCCGAAGGGCATTCGTTCTTCACCTATTTGAGCGACAATGCCGATTCTCTGGCGTCCTGCTGCCGCTTGCGCAACGAGATTACGGACAACGGCTTCAGCTACACGCTCGGCGCCGGCGGCGTAAGTACAGGCTCGAAGAGTGTGCTGACCATCAACCTCAACCGAACCATTCAGTACGCTGTGCGTCAGGGTATGTCGTACCAGACCTATGTGGAGCAGGTGGTTGACTTGATGCACAAAGTGCAATTGGCATACAACGAGAACCTCAAACACCTGCAGAATCAAGGAATGCTTCCGCTGTTTGATTCGGGCTTCATCAATATCAATCGTCAGTACCTCACTATCGGCGTGAATGGGTTGGTCGAGGCAGCAGAGTTCCTTGGCATACCTATCAACGACAACCCCGAATACGAGCATTTCGTACAAGAGATACTGGGCATTGTGGAGCGACTCAATAAGTCGTATCGCACCAAAGAGGTGATGTTCAACTGCGAGATGATTCCTGCTGAGAATGTGGGCGTTAAGCATGCTAAGTGGGACAAAGAGGATGGCTATCAGGTGCCGCGCGACTGTTACAATAGTTATTTCTATATCGTAGAAGACCCGTCGCTCAATGTGTTGGATAAGTTCCGTATCCACGGGCGTAAGTATGTGGAGCACCTGACGGGTGGTTCGGCATTGCACTGCAACCTTGAGGAGCATCTCTCGCAGAAGCAGTATCGCAACCTGCTGCGTGTGGCAGCACAAGAGGGTACGAACTACTTCACTTTCAATATCCCGAACACCGTCTGCAACGATTGCGGACACATCGACAAGCGGTACTTGCACGAATGCCCCGTCTGCGGCAGTAAGAACTTGGACTACCTGACGCGTATCATCGGTTACCTGAAGCGCATCAGCAACTTCTCCGAGGCGCGTCAGAAAGAGGCTCAACGCCGCTTCTATGCTACAATGAAAGAAGAGGCATAATGGAGGATAAAAGTAAAGTTCACGACAGTCTGAAGCAATATACCCTGTTCCTTTCGGAATATGCGGTATGCCTGCTCGGAGCAGGAGTACATACGACACGAATTGTTCGCAATACGTGTCGTATTGCTGCCTCTTGGGGCGTGAAAGCAGAGATGACTGTGCTGCACAAGACGCTCAACTTGACGCTCTCGTCCGAAGACGGGCAGCATACCTACAACAAAGTGTCGACCATTCAGCCGCGTGCTATCAGTTTTCGGCTTAATACCGAATTGAGTAAACTGAGTTGGGATGCTTACGATAATCATTTCTCTGTCAGTGAGATATGGCAACGCTACAAGGCTATTCTCGCAAAAGCCAAGATAAACGATTGGGAGGTACTCGTACTGGTCGGGTTTGCCAATGCGGCGTTCTGCGGACTGTTCGGGGGCGATATTTGGGCGTGTATGTTTGTTGCAGCCGACACATGGATAGGCTATGCGCTGAAGATAGGTATGCTGCGCAAGCACGCCAACACCTTTGTGGTGTGGTTCTGCTGCGCGTTCCTCTCCTCGATGATTGCCTCGCTCTGCGGGTTCTTGCATCTTGGCACGACGCCCGACAT
>CAVKVE010000183.1:0-3376 GCA_963659655.1 Bacteroidaceae bacterium
TGGGGCGTGGCGGTGCATGAGGAACAGCGGTTGTTTGAAATGTTGGTATTGGAGGGGTTTCAGGCAGGGCTGTCGTGGGAGTGCATACTCAACAAACGCGAGGCGTTTCGAGAGGCGTTTGACGGGTTCGACTACACGAAAGTGGCGGAGTACGACGCGACAAAAATGGAGTTGCTTCGGGAGTGCCAAGGCATTGTACGCAATCGGCTGAAAATTGCCGCCGCCGTCACAAACGCTCGCGTGTTCATACAAATACAAAAAGAGTGGGGGTGTTTTGACCGATATATTTGGCACTTTACAGACGGTAAGACCATCTATGAGTGCGACCGCACCACATCGCCGCTCTCGGACACCATCTCGAAAGACCTGCGGCGGCGAGGCATGCGGTTCGTCGGAACAACCATCATCTATTCGTATCTGCAAGCCATAGGCATTATCAATGGACACGAGAAGGGATGTTGGAAACAATTATGAATGAAGAATTATGAATTAAAAGTGGATGGATATAGGTTCAACTTGGAGGGCGAAAAGGAAAACGGATTTGGTCAATCCGTTTTTTTGTTGTACCTTTGCAGGCTGTTTGGTATGATAATTGAACATTTAGGGGCGAGAAAGCGGGGATGAAAAAAGGACTCCTAAAAGTGGGGTAAGAAAAAGGGGAGGAAGTAAGGGGAAAAGGGAACGGAATAAGAAAAGGAACCAATGAAGAGAAATTGTATATACATACTGCTGTTGCTGGGGGCTGTGAGTGCCGCCCTGCTGCCCGTGTCGGCGCAGGAAAAGACCAAACAGCCCGACTTGCAGATAGCAGACAATACCTTTTTTGACCCGACCCGCAAGGAAAAGAAAAAAGAGGACTATCATTTCGAGGTGGTATACCGCATCGAGGCAGGCTATGTGCAGAGCAATCAACGCACGAAAAACTATTCGGCGGCGGATATGTTTCAACACGGCGCTCGGGTAGGTGCGGATTTCGATTTCTTGTTGCCGCTGAATTTCAGCCTGCAAGTGGGGGTTCTCTATTCGATAACCTACGGCACGCAAGAACAACACTGGCGCTCGATGACTGCCCAATCGGTGCAAACGGAATATATCAAACACCGTGTGCTGCAGCATGACCTGACCATCCCTATGCGCTGCTACTACACCATTCCGCTCTGGAAAAAGTTGAACATGTTCTTCTATACGGGGCCGCAGATGCAAATTGGCTTGGCGCAGAAAGACTACCTGCAGACCCACTTGAGCGAACCTACGCTGCAGTGGCTGCAAAAGCAGGGCGTGCAGACGGAGGAATATGACCGATACAAAGAGGGGGAACTCTATCGCTTCAATATCCAATACGGATTGGGCGGCGGTTTTGAATGGGACAAATATCGAATTCAGTCCGGCTATGATTTCGGGCTGAACAACCTGATAAAGAATAAAGTAACGAGCAATCAGCATCTATGGGAATGGAGCTGGTATGTGAGTTTCGTATATAAATTGTGATCTTCTAAAAAGAACTTTCGTTCAGATTCGTTCGGGGTGCCGAGAGGGCTGAGATAATACCCGTTGAACCTGCACAGGTAATTCTGTAGAGGGAAATGAAAAAAACTTACTTCTTTGGAGGCTGCATGGCTGCAGCACTCTTCTTCAGCGGTGTACAGGCGTACGCTGCCGGGGACACTTTGACGGTTGTCATGAACCAAATGGACGACATCCATGTGGTCGGACAACGAGTACAACAAACCACTATCAACCACGAAGTGATAGGCAAAAAGGAACTGAACCGCGACAACACGGGACAGAACCTGCCCTATCTGCTCTCGATGGTGCCCGCACTGCAGGTGACGAGCGATGACGGACTGGGCGTGGGCTACACCTACTTCCGGGTGCGGGGTACGGACCACACGCGTATCAACATGACCGTGAACGATGTACCGCTCAACGACCAAGAGAGTCAGACGGTCTTCTGGGTGAACATGACCGATATGGCCGCCTCGATGTCGAGCATTGATGTGCAACGCGGCGTGGGTACTTCGACCAATGGTTCGGCTTCGTTCGGGGCAAGCCTGAATATGCAGACGGGCGACAACGACACCGTGAGCCACTATACATTGGCCTTCAACGGCGGTATGTACAACACCTTCCGTGAGATGGCATCGGCGCATGTGGTGCTGCCCAATCATTGGCGAGCCAACGCACGCTTCAGCAAGGTGAACTCCGACGGATTCCTCTATCGCACCAACTCGGATCTCTACTCGTACTACGGCGACCTCGGCTGGTACGGCAAACAGACGCAGGTGGTGGCGCGCGTCTTCGGCGGCAAAGAAAAGACCGGTATGGGCTGGGATGGCGTTACCTACGATGTGGCGTACGGCAAGAACGGCGCAGACCGCCGCTATAACCCATCGGGCGAATACGAAGATGCTGACGGCAACACCTGCTACTACGACAACCAAACAGACAACTATGCGCAGCAACATGCGCAGTTGGCAGTGACGCATCGGTTCAATCCGAACTGGTCGCTCAATGCTACGCTGCACTACACCCACGGCGGGGGCTACTACGAGCAGTATAAGAAAAAGAGTTTCTCCTACTGGGGGCTGGACAACTACTACGATGCCAACGGCGAGAAAGTGAAAAAAGCGTACGGAATGTACCGCAAGTATCTGGATAACCACTTCTTCGGGGCTATTGTGTCCACAAAATATGTGTCCGAAGCATTGGATGCACAGATAGGGGTGGCTGCCAACGACTACATAGGGGCGCACTACGGCACGCTGAACTATATTCAGGACAGCGTCTATGGCGGTGCACTGCCGGTGAACTATGAGTACTACCGCAACCACGCCAACAAGGTGGATGCCAACGCCTACGCAAAGGTGAACTGGCGGGTGATAAATCGTGCGCAAGAGACCCTCTCGCTCTACGCGGACTTACAGTACCGGTATGTGCGCTACCACCGTGACGGTATCAACGACGAGGATATGGAAGACCTGCCGCTGACGGTGAACTACCATTTCTTCAACCCCAAGGCGGGCTTGACCTATCAGAACCACGGGCATCTGCTCTACGGTTCGTTTGCTATGGCCAACCGTGAACCGAGCCGTAACAACTACAAAGAGAATGTAACCTACGACGCCGAGACGGGCGAACTGACAGGGCTGCCCAAGGCCGAGACGCTCTACGACTACGAGATAGGATACACTTACGCACATCCGCGCTTCTCGGTGGGAGCGAACTTCTACTTCATGGACTACGACAACCAACTGGTGCTGACGGGGCGTATCAACGATGTGGGTGCGCAATCGACCACCAATGTGAAGGACTCGTACCGCATGGGCGTGGAACTGACTGCCGGCGTGAAAATACTCGACTGGTTCCGTTGGGACGG
>CAVKVE010000184.1:0-3375 GCA_963659655.1 Bacteroidaceae bacterium
CGTCAAGACCCCGTATCGCAAAAAGAACTCGATAGAATGGACGCCGTGAGTGATTTTCAGCACAACCGCAATCCCTTTATCGAATATCCGTGTCTTGTGGAGTATATTTGGGGCAATCGCAAGGGGCAGAAAGTTACGCTCTCCACGCTTAAAAATACCTACGACGAGGACTATCTGCAACTCCCCGACAGCCTTCGCGACGGTTGTTCATGTGATACCGAAACGGATATAGAGCAACCTGCCACCGACGATACGGGACAACCCGCAGCCCGGAAAGTTCTCCGCAATGGACAGATACTTATCCTGCGAGATAATACATACTATACTATTATAGGGATGACTCTCCAAGCCCAGACCTCCCCAAGCCCCTCCAGAGGAGGGGGTGTTGGTTGCTCTGAAGCACCCCTCTCTGAGGGGCAGGGGAGTCTAATTCTTAATTAAAAATGAGTCCTCGTCATTTGATTTGTCCTCGGTGTGGGGCGGCGTTTGTCTGCACACACGATATTCATTGCCAATGCGTGGGAGTACGCCTGTCTCCCGCCGCAAGAACCTATATTGCAGCCAACTACACCGACTGCCTCTGCCGCCAATGCTTGGAGGAAATTGCTGAAGAGTATCCCGGGTAAATAAAAGAACTTTGTATAAGGAACTTGTATAAAGAAACGTGTTACGCGACTACACTAAACATCGGGTAGCCGAAAGATGAATGTACATATGTGGAAAAATATATTTATGGTAGGTGCCGGAAGTTTTGTCGGTGGTGTTTTACGCTATTTGATTTCGCTATCCTTCAAATATAGCGGTGGATTTCCTTGGGCAACCTTTTGTGTTAATGTTTTAGGCTGTTTGTTTATCGGGCTGTTGTGGGGAGTATTTAGCCGTATTCCTAATGTGTCCCCATTTCTCGTTCTGTTTCTCTCGGTTGGTTTTTGCGGTGGTTTTACCACTTTTTCCACATTCTCAAAGGAAAGTCTGACGTTGGCGCAATCCGGTAATTATCTATTGCTTACCATCTATATCATCGGTAGTGTTTTACTAGGTATCGCTGCATCAGCAGCAGGTTATTACTTATCAATCAAGTAAGAGATAGCCGTCTTAGTTCTACTTATCGTTTGTTTGTCTGTAGTTATTATGTCCCCCAATAGGGGGGGGGGAACCTCGTCATTTGATTTGTCCTCGGTGTGGGGCGGCGTTTGTCTGCACACACGATATTCATTGCCAATGCGTGGTGGCTAAGAACCAACAGCGCACAAATGCCAATCATAGCAAATACATTTCGGAGTAGATTTGCTATGATTGGCTTCACTTAATTGGTATCTGACTGAGTTTTATTTTGCATTTATCTGCACCATTACAGAGAACACCTTCCGTCCATTCGACAACAGATATAAATTCATTGATTTTATTCCAATCGGTGTAAGTAATACAATGGTATGCTGTCTGTGCATATTCTAACATGGCATTTATAACATCGTCAGTGAAATACTGCTGTAGCCAAGCACGATCAAATTGTTTGATAATTTCCCTAAACAATTTTTCTTCTCGATGAATATCGACTTGTCGTTCGCCTTCTTCATCGTCCGTTGTTTCTTCTTTTATCGTTATTAGTGTATTCAATTTGACAGTTTGCATATCATACAACGCTTTTTGGAAAAGGAATATATCTTTGTAAAGCATACGAATTTTATTCTTTTCTTCCTCATCTGTGCTTTGTGCTAACAAATAGGTTGCTGTTTGCTTATCCAATTGAGGGACAACATCTTGTAGTGTCTCTACATCTTCTTGGTGTAATTTTATTAGATTTGAGACATCTTGCACTCTCTGTTCCTTGTATTGTAAAATGGAATACTTTAGTAGGCTATGTTCTAAATAATGAAGTGTCCATTCATCATATTGTGTAGAAACATATTTCTCAAGAATATCTTGTACCTCTGTAAATTTGGGCAGAAGAATATCTTTTTGTACGGGAAGCGTATCTATGTTAAATTCTACTATATTATGACTAAGTAGTTTGTAAAGTTCACCCTGACCATAATTATCTATTGCGTATTGAGTACAATAATTTGCAAATGCGGTCGTGTCATAATATTGCCAATTATATTCTTTCATATTCTCTTCTTGCTTTTTCTCCCATATAATGGGTGGCAATATAGATATCGCAGGTACGACATCTATAGTTCTATCGGGGAAATGCATTAATCTTATATTCTCTATTCGAGCCTTTGTAGTGGGATGGTCTTCTTCGCTCAAATCTATTGCACTAATGAATCCTTTTGTAGCATCAGCGGGTATTTGGGCTAATATCATACTTGGAGTAACATTGTATATACTATTGTGTGGAAATAAATTCCACCAAATATCGTGACATGCAGTTCTGTTATAGACTTGTATGCCTTGATTATGCAAATCCTCTAATACATAACTGAAATGTTGGTATTGATATTGGAGTGCTTCTATTTTGCACTGAGAGGACACAAAAGAATTAGTACCAACAACAGAAGCAGCAATTTCATCTGCATCAAACTCCATTCGGCGTTGTAGACTTCGATATGTACGATGAATACCCTTATATATCAATGTTATAAGGACCCATTTAATCCATAGGAAAATCCAATACAAGATGCTTCCTGTTCTTTGCTTAGATATGATTTGTTTATACATATCACAAAGATACTCTGCAGCATAAACACAAGAGCCCACATGCATCGTTTTTTGAGAAAAGTGCCCGAATTCATGAGCTATAATAGCCTTTAACTCAGAGATATTCAACCCTGTAAATAAATCAATACCAATGGTGAGATTCTTGGGGTTGGGAAAAAATATACTGCTGAATAAATTATCAAAAGAAGCGGAGGCATTGACTTCCTCTGACAAGTTAACATGCTTTGGCATTTTACATTTTGTATGCTCTGCTACATCTCGAATAACTCCAAATAACAATGGCGCTTCTGTTTCTGTTATTTCTGTGCCTCCATTATAATGTGAGTTTTCTTTCAGTAATCTAATAACAGGAGATATCTCACTGACATAAACAATAAAATCTAAGGGCAATAAATAGAAATAGAGTACAAAGAACGCCGGTTCTTTGATTGCACTATATAAGACAATTAAGTTCATTACAATGGTTCCGATAACAAGTAGGAGGCTAAACAGGAAATACAAGACAAATACGGCTATCATAAGATATGCCTTGAATACTTCTTTTCTTAGGTTTTTCTTTTCTTTCATTGCTGTAGTATTTTAGGGTTGCGTTTATTTGCCTGATTTTTGGTTGTATTGTGCGGACACAAAAAAGCGTGGAACTGTTGCTGTTCCACGTATCAAGGCCTTCGCATTGCCATTACAAGTAAAACAGCAACCGAAGTCCACGCCGTA
>CAVKVE010000185.1:0-3275 GCA_963659655.1 Bacteroidaceae bacterium
TACATATACTTGCCGTCATATAGTTTGATGGCAGCACAAACGAGAAACGGGTCACTAAAGTAATTCTTTTCTTTTAGTTTGCCGTATATTGTAACCATCTCGTTGTGCAATGTATCATAACCTCCTCCCGATATTTCCTCGAACTTGCCACCGCCATCGTATATTGTGTTACTGCCCCAATCGCTTTGTTTCCCCCATTTTCTCCACCCGTCTTGTCCGGTCTTGTCCTCTGTGATGGTGCCTGCTTCGCCTGCGTCTGCCCAATTGAAATGAATAGCACCGAACGGATAGACACCTCTGTCGTTCTGCGAGCCGTTCTCGTCTACAGTTAGTTTTTTGTAAAGTGTATCAGCAGGCTTGTAAATAATATAGTCGAAATTTTTCTCATTGTCTATGATAGTAAGCAAGTGTCCCGTTTGGCAGATATACAAATCGCCTGACACTGTTGTAAGTTCTGCGGGTATGTCTAATGCCTCGAATACTCCGTCTGCGTCTATATTACCGAACCAATAGAGCCTGCCGTCACGCACACCGAGAATATGCCGATAGACATTGGTGTGAATATACAACTGCGTATAGGTAAGTCCGTTGGTGTTAGCTACATCCGTCTGGTACTGCATGGAGAATACATGCTTGCCGTCACCGCTCGCACGCCACGAGCCATCTTTGAAACGCAGATTGACCAAGTCCTCGCAGTCGCCGTCCTGCACACCTATCTTAGTGGCATTATGCACAATGCCATTTAACTCTATTGCTTTTACTTGCTCGCTATCCATAAGGCAAAGGGATTAAAAGATACGGGGTATTCTGTCAATTACTGCGGGCAGCATACGCACCGAGTATTTTCGTATGTCGTTGATGGCGTCTTCGTACTGCGCCTCATAGACTTTTGCGTCATCAGGGTAGGCAGAGAGTAACCATTTCCAAATGATGAAGTATATCAATGCGTCTTGCACAACTTGGTCTAACGGCTCAATGAAACTCGGGTTGAGGTTCTTGTCCCACTGGATGATGTAGTGAATACTCTCTCGGTAGTCCTCTGTCGGTGCGAGGTTAGCGAGTGTGTCGCTATCGCCTGCTCCTGTGGCAAGATACAGAATATGCTTGTAGAGAATATAGTCGCCCTTTGTATAGGTCTGCGGTGGCACAGCTCCGTGCGTCAGCGTGATAGTATGACAATTAACATCCCAGATATAGGCTTTCTCTACATGGCGGGTATGCTTGCCGAGTGGGTCGAACACTTTCGCCATTGCCGAGCGGGCGAACGAGTGGAACAGGTCGCTCTCGTCTTTGGTCATGGCGATGAGGTCGAGCAGGTGCGGGGCGTTCTCCGTGCCTCTGTGCTTACCGAGATACGAGGTGCGCTTGTGTATCTCCTCCTGCAAGAGTGCAAGCGGGTAGTACAAGTGCAGGATGTCCATTGTCTCTCCCGAACAACAGCCGAGCATATCACACCACGGGGTGCGATACGGCATAAGCATTTTCGGCTCTATCTCGGTGTATTGTGTCTGACAAGATGTGCGTGCGTACATAAGGCTATTGGTTTTGTGTGGGTTGTTGTGGTTGTTGTGGTTGCTGCATTTGCTGAACGGCTGCCTGCTGCATACCGCCAAAAGAGATAGGCGCACCCTGCTGCTGTGCTTGCTGTGCCTGCATTGCTTGTTGCTGCGCCATCATCTTCTCCTCGTTGGCTTTCTTGACTTGCAGTATCTTGTCTGCCCCATAAGAAGCAGTAGATTGCAACCAAGTATCTGCGTCAATAGCACCCTGCTCGAACATTGTTTTGAGCGTGTCTTCCATCTGCATACGCACAATGCCCGATGACGGGGCTTGCACGATAGACAAATCGAATTGCGTCTGCCGTATTTTGTCAGCGTCGTAGTATTTAGCCTCCTCAGAGTATTGGTGTCCTGCGATATTCATATAGCGAATACCTGTGTAATACTGCTGCATTAACATCATCATCTTTCTATCCCGCTCCAAGATAAGACCATTAAACCATTGCTCTCCGTCGCAAGTGTTATTGTTGGAGTTCTCAGTTTCCAAAGCGTACCGACTTGCCGATTCGTGCGAACCACCTCTCTCTCCACGAGCGGCGTCAGTAGAACCTGACTGCTGGTCTATCATTTGAATATAAGTAGAGAGCATTTGATAGTCGCTGTTCGTACCGCCATCGTCAGTAAAGCGGGCGAACACATTATTTACACCGCCCGCCTTACCACAACGCAGTGCTGCAATACCCTTTGCCGATGTGTATTTCTTGGCAAAGTCCTCTACCGACATATCGCTGTCCTCTAAGACATCCAAGTCTATGATACCAAAACCTTTCGCTTGGTTCATACGAATAAACTCCATACGCATTACCAAACGATTTATCATATCTTGTGCAGGAATAAGGTCATACACCAACGATTGGACACGACCATCAACCATTGGGTAACCACCGATAGCCCATGGGTGGCTGCCGTGAGCATAAGGCGATACGGCTTGATAGAGTACATGACCACATGGAGTAAGGAAACGAACGACCCATTCAGTATCTACACGATACTGAAAGTCAATAGTAGCTGCCTCGTTAGGGTCACCACCATACACAGACATCTCGGCACGCCTACGCTCGTTCTCAATAAGAATATCGTTAAGCTGATTGACATCAATTACATACGGCTCATCCTCCAACGGGTCTGTGCAGACATAGACCTCGCTCTCCTCTTTGCGCCATACCTCTATTACACGATACTTGTGTGTTTCGTATGGAGTATAGAAAGAGTACTTACGATTGCTATTATCTCGGCTGAATTGCTGATTGTTTGGAAAGTTGTATTGTACCTCATCGTACGCCTCCATTAACGCTTTGCGCATTGCGGGGGTCTTGGCGAACTTAGATAGTATCTCCATTAACGAGAACTCGTGCAGTTTGCCAATGACTGAAATGTTATCAAAGTATAGTCCGGAGGTGTTATTGTCCCAAAACATCTTATTGACATTTTCGAGGTCAATATACACATCCGATAGTTTGCGTTTCTCGTCAAAGTCGTAACCTATACGATAGCAGGGTAGGGCTGACAACAAGAACTCTCGATAGCCGTCAGCGTTGGCTCGGTAGAGATTGTTGTTTTGATAAACATACTGCAACGCTACGCTCATCATCTCTCCGAGTTTCTGTTCATCCCTATCTCTCGCCAAGGTCAAGTCCTCTAACTTCTGTTTCTCATACACACCAATCATCTGCCGAATACGAGAAGTGATGATGTTCATTTTGAGCGGGGTCATTC
>CAVKVE010000186.1:0-3254 GCA_963659655.1 Bacteroidaceae bacterium
TTCTGCTGCTCGCAAGTACCTTTCCCCGAACCGGCACCTTATCATCGAGCGTGATAACGCCCGCTACACCATTACCGGTCAGCGTCTATAACCTATTAAAATGGGCAACATAAGTTGACCATAGATGACGATAGATGTTGACTATGGATAGCGATCCATTTATGATAGAGTTGGGTATCTGCAAACTGCCGTAGTGCAGTGTGCGGATACCCAACTCTTTTTACTCTATCCGGAATAACCAAATTTTCATAATATGAAGCATACATTTACGCTTGTCGGCACGCTGCTCGCTTTGGGGGCAACTCTGCCGATGGTAGCCCATGCCAACACCGAGGCAGTTGCCGCGGTGGACAGCACCTATGCTACCAAAATGATTGAATTCCTCCCTGCTCCCGGGCAGTTTGTGGGGACAAGTTTTGCCCAGCCGGGTACCACCTATTGCGTAGGGAAGAATGGTACATGCGCTTCGTTAGGCGGCTTTGGCGGCTATATCATCTTGGAGTTCGCCAATCCGATTATCAACGACCCGCACAACCCCTATGGTGTGGACTTTACGATCCATGGCAACTCTTTTGCTGCGAATATTCAGGGGGTATGGACAGAGCCGGGTGCGGTGATGGTCATGAAAGACGAGAACCACAACGGCCTGCCCGATGATACATGGTACGAACTTGCCGGTTCGGACTACTATCTCTCGACCACCAAAAAGAATGTCTCGATGACCTACTACAACCCCTACTATAACGGGCGGCACACAATGTTCTACCGTTGTGATGACGGCATGGTTGGGGCGATGCGTACGAACCAATTCCATCAACAGTCCTATTTCCCGGGCGACTATGCTTTCAGTAGCCCGAACAACCATTACGACTCCATTACCTACACGGGCAACCTTATCAAGGGGTGTATCGACCTCAGTACGCCCAGTTATATAGAGAACTATCGTGCCCAACTCTTTGGCTATTGCGACAACAAGGGGGCCATTCAGGGCGAAGTGCATAACCCCTATACGACCACTATGGCGAAAGGCGGCGATGGCTTCGACCTCGATTGGGCAGTCGATAAAGACGGCAACTATGTCGCACTCGATACGGTCAAATGGGTGAAGATATATACCTCCCTCAATCAAGACGGCGGTTGGCTCGGTGAACTCTCCACGGAGGTCACTTGGGCACAGCGTGTTACGCCCGACTCAACCTATACCCATCGCAACTACTATGCGCACTATATCGGTATTCCGCAACTCAAAGCCGTAGTAGGGCAACCTATTCAGTACGAGGGCTTGCTATTCAAGAATGGACGTCCTTGCAACGAGGGTACGCCCCAGTGGAGTCTGTCCAACGACTCTTGTGGTACGATTGACCAAACGGGTAAGTTCACGCCGACCCACGGCGGGCAGGTCTATGTGCGCTTTACGCAGTTGGCTTCCTGCGGTGCCAATGATACCATCGTCGTGGCACGCGATTCCGTGCGCCTGCGTGTGGTCGAACTGACCGGCGTGGTGCTCGAGATGGAGGGCAATGCATCCACTGCTTCCAACGACAGTACTTCGCTCTATGTGGGCGAATATACCTATATCACAGCGCAGAGTGTGGATAATATCAGTGAGTATATCAATACGCTAAAAGCGAACCGCTACTCCTACGATACCTACACATGGACCACTTCCAACCCTGCGGTGGGTACGATCCAAAACGGACTTTTCCATGCCGACCAAGCAGGGCGCACGATGCTCTATGCCTATTCCAACACCAATCCTGCGCTCTACGACTCTATCCTTGTCATTGTCAAGGAGCCGACTATCACGGTGAAAAACAACCCCGTTATGCTCGACTACAAGACCCCGGAGGAAGAGTATGAACTATCCGACCTCTTCGATGCCAATGGTGCCGTCATCAAACTCAAATCCTATACCCATAAGGGAACAAAGGCCGAGATAGAATGGGATGATGAAGTACTCTATGTTGAATTTACGAAAGATGACTTCGGCACCGATACGGTAGTGTTCGAGTTGCAGGCATTCAACAAGGATTTCACCATTGAGTTGCCGTTCTGCTACTATCAGGGCGATATCTTGCCGCAGAACAAACGCCTGTTCTTTGTCAATGGCGGTGTGTTTGGCGGCTCGCAGAATACGGAACTGCTGGCATACGATACAGAAAGCAAGCTGACCTCTTCTGTCGGTACGGTCAATGCCACTTCGGTGCAGGATATGGTGGTCGATGGTGCCTACGCCTATGTGGCAGCCGACAACTATATTGCCCGTTTCAACACCTCGTCAGGCGAGCAGGTGGCGTTGCGCTATTGCCAGGACACCACGCAATGGGACGATGGCTTAGGCAAGTCAGGTTATGGCCTAAACAACAAGATGGCGGTGTATAAGAACTGGCTGTTGGTTACGCGTCAGAATAGCAGTTATGCGCCGGAGGACGGATACAATGTGCGTGTCTACAACAAGACCGACCTTTCCCTCGTGCGTAAGATTGCCGTATCCGACCAAGCCACCGACCTCGCCATTGTTGATAGTAAAGCCTATATTATGATTAACGGCGGCTATGCAGGCACTACGAGCAGTATGGCGATTATTGATCTCTCAACACTTACGCTTGACCGAGAAGTAACGCTTGGGTCTGCCGGGCTCAATGTCAGTCAGTTGATGGCTAAGGATTCCATTATCTATTGTATCCGTCGTAACAATTACTCCGTCAATTCGGCAGTCCTTGCTTTCAATACAAAGACCAATCAGTTCACCGAGACGGAAACCGGTCTGCCCGCTTCCTATTCTTCCGCTCCTGCGGCTATCGATCCCATGACGGGCGATTCCATTCTCTTGGCGAACGAATCTGCTTTTGTCGCATACAACACCAAGACGGGCGTAACTTCTACGACCGATGTGATGACCACTCCCACTGCAGGGCTTTCGCCAATGGGCAGCACGCACGATACCGAGACTGGTCTGTACTATGTAGCATATAGCTCGTGGAGTGGCAATGGCGAAGGACGCATCTATAATGCCGACTTCTCGGCAGCAGGTTCGTTCACAGGCGTAGGAGCCAGTCCGGAGGCGATGGCAATGGGTGCCAAGTTGACGCGTAACAATGCTCCGCAACGCAAATCCACACTAACGACGAAAACCGTTGTTGTCAACGAATACAACACCTATTCTTCTGTCGTAACAATAGCCAAGACTTCTTTTACAGATACGGAGAACAATATCGACAATGTCTATCTCAAGAACTGGGCACGCTATGCCG
>CAVKVE010000187.1:0-3249 GCA_963659655.1 Bacteroidaceae bacterium
TCTATCTCGGCTCTATTGGCGGTCCTGCTGCTATCTTAGCACAAGAGAATATCAAGTCTATTGAGTGCGTAGAGTACCCCGAGTTGGGTATGGAGGCTATCTGGAAAATCGAGGTGGAGAACTTCCCCGCATTCATTTTGGTGGATGATAAGGGCAACGATTTCTTCAAGCAACTCAAGCCTTGCACCGGCTGTACCATACTCAATTAATAATTAACAATTAACTTGCAGGACGGGGTTCCTGCTGTAGGTAATCGGCTGATAGCGACAAACACATGGGCAATCAACAACAAAAAGGTTTCTGGCAACGCATACGCCATAAATATCGAATAGCCGTTCTCGATGAGGGAACGCTGAACGAACGGTGGCATATTCGCCTCAGCGGCTTGGGTACACTGAGCGTGCTGTTTCTGTTGTTTTTGCTCACGCTGGCGTTGTTTTCTCTGCTTATTGTCTATACACCTATACGCACCATTTTGCCGGGATACAGCGAAGATATTCGTCGCCAACTGATTGTAGAGTCTGCACGGGTGGATTCTATCGAAACCTCGCTCGTTGTACAGCGTCAGTATCTCGATGTCATCAAGCAAATTACCGCCGGCGAAGTGCAATCCGACACGGTGCAGAGTATCGACTCGGTACAACTTATTGCCCGCGAGCAGATTCTCCAAGAGGCGAAAAACGATGCGCTTGCAGAGTTCGTGGCACAGTACGAGGCAAAAGAGAAAGACAATCTATCGCTCTTTGACATCCGTCAAACGCAACCCATTGTCAGCCTGTTCCGTCCTGTGCGTGGAGCGGTATTGACGCATAGCCAACCCGAGCATGGGCAATATGCCGTTCTCCTGCGCACCACCGATCACGAAAATGTCTGTTCCGTCCTGTCGGGTACACTGATCTATGCCTCCCACGAGTTGGACAACACCCATACCGTTGTAGTGCAACACCAAGACTATGTCAGCGTCTATCGAGGAGTCGAATCCGTACTCAAGCCGATAGGCAGTGCGGTGCAGTCCGGTGAAACCATTGCCCTTATGGGTACCGAAGGAACTCTCTCGTTTGAGTTATGGCGCAATGGGCAATCCGTCAATCCCGAAGAGGTCATAGCCTTCTAATTTGGAAATGAATAAGAAACAAATTGCTATATTAGGCAGTACGGGCAGCATCGGCACACAGACGCTGGATGTGGTGCGCAACCACCCGGAGCGTTTCGAAGTCTATGCATTGTCGGCATACCGCAGCATCGATTTACTGATACAGCAGGCACGCGAATTCCACCCCGAGGTGGTTTGCATTGCTGATGAGACACTCTACGAACCCTTGCGGGACGCCTTAGCCGACTTGCCTATCAAAGTATGGGCAGGAGCAGAAGCCATTGCCGATATGGTTACGATGCCCTCCATTGATGTCGTTGTGGCTGCCATGGTGGGCTATGCGGGTTTGCGCCCGACGATAGCGGCTATTTGTGCGGGCAAGACGATTGCACTTGCCAACAAGGAAACTTTGGTCGTTGCAGGCGACCTTATCTGTCGGTTAGCGCAAGAACACCATACCCCCATCCTTCCTGTTGATAGCGAGCATTCAGCCATTTTTCAATCTTTGGTAGGCGAAGGCAACAACGAGATAGAAAAGATATTGCTCACCGCCAGCGGAGGACCTTTCCGTACTTTCTCCTTGGAGCAAATGCGTACCGTCACAGCGGCACAAGCACTGCAACATCCCAATTGGGATATGGGGGCTAAGATAACCATCGACTCCGCCAGTATGATGAACAAGGGATTTGAGGTTATCGAGGCAAAATGGTTGTTCGGCGTACCGGTGGATAAGATACAAGTGTTGGTTCACCCGCAATCGATTGTCCATTCAGCGGTGCAGTTTGCAGATGGTGCCGTCAAAGCACAACTCGGCACGCCGGATATGCACTTGCCTATTCAGTATGCCCTTACCTATCCGGAGCGTATCAACAACCCTGCAGAAAGACTCGACTTGTTTCAAGCGCATAATCTCACATTTGAGGCACCCGATCCCGAACGATTCCCGAACCTACTCCTTGCCTACGAGGCAACCAAACGGGGCGGGAATATGCCTTGTGTGCTGAATGCAGCCAACGAAGTCGTTAACCTCGCATTCCGAGAGGGCAATTGCGGCTTTTTGCAGATGTCGGATGTGATAGCCGAAACCCTGCAACGAGCAGACTATCTCTCGGCTCCCACCTACGAGGACTATGTCGCCACCGACCATTCCACCCGTCTCCTCGCCACCGAACTATTGGGCAGTTCGTATGCGTAATTCTTAATTCATAATTCATCATTCCTAATTCATAATTAGCATCAATGCAGTGGATTCAACTCATTATAGCACTTAGTTTCTTAGTTGTCATACACGAACTCGGACATTTCACTTTTGCTCGTATATTCAAGGTACGGGTGGAGAAGTTCTATATGTTCTTCAATCCCCAAATATCGCTTTTCCGTGCCAAGAAGGTGGATGGTAAGTGGCGCGTGCGCTTCTTTGCCAAGAACATTGAGCCGGCTATCGTTCCATTGGAGGACGAGATAACGCACCAACCCAAAGATGACGAGAAAGGCAATCCGCTCTATCGCCCCATGACGGACGCAGAGCGTGCGGCTTTGCCCGAAGGCGATTGGCGTCGCGACCCGGATAACACCGAGTGGGGTATCGGTTGGGTGCCTTTTGGTGGCTATTGCTCCATTGCCGGTATGGTGGATGAGACCAAGTCGATTACAGACCTACCCTCCGAGCCGCAATCATGGGAGTTCCGCTCCAAACCGGCTTGGCAACGGCTGTTGATTATCTTAGGCGGTATCTTGGTGAATTTTGTGGCAGCACTCGTGTTGTTCTCTATCTTGATAGGACATTGGGGGACAGATTCGCTGCCGCTCCACAACATCGACTCGGGGCTCTACTACTCCGAAATTCTGCAACAAGAGGGATTCCAACAGCACGACAAGATATTGACTATTGACGGACAAGAACCGCAAGAATTGTCGGATGTCATTCAGTGGTTGATTATCGAAGGCAAGCAGAATGTGGTGGTACAGCGGGGAGAGGATACATTGGGATTGGTGATGTCAAAGGATTTAGGCACTCGCTACTTGGCTGCACAGAACGAATACGACCGAGAAGAGCGGCAGAAAGAGCATGCCGATGCTAACTATATGCGCCGTCCCTTTGTCTTGGTGACGGAATTTATACCTTTTGTTATCGACTCCGTAATGCCCGGTAATGC
>CAVKVE010000188.1:0-3244 GCA_963659655.1 Bacteroidaceae bacterium
GGGTAGCCGGCTTTGTTGGTCAATATGTTTTCCTGAAAATAGCGTGCTACATCCATTGCCTCCTTATTTCGGCGAACAAGAATCATTATATCAGACGGCCGTATTCCATCGCCTATCAGCCCCTCCATGGTGTTGAACATATCGGCAATAATGCGCTTGGCAATCACTTTTCCTTTTTTATCCGGAAATGGGAACACCCGCATACGCACATAGCCTCCCGAATGGCTGTTGTTGTAGTAGTCGCCGAGCCGTTGCTCCTCGTAGTTCTCGTTGTATAGGCTTGCATCCACGCCCGTCACGGCAGGGTCGTTGGCGGCAGACTGCATGGCCTCGAGGTTGAATTGAACCACCTCTTTTTGCGAGCGGAAATTGCGTTTCAGCGGCTTCCCGTTGTAGTGAGCGCCTATTCTTTCGTTGTCCGGCAGGTCGGCCATGATATGCCAGTCGCCGTTGCGCCAACGGTAGATACTCTGTTTTATATCGCCCACAATGAGTACGGTTTGTCGGCCGGCGGAGAGAATCTCCTCTAATAGCGGCAGGAATACCTCCCATTGCAGTTTGCTCGTGTCTTGGAACTCGTCGATCATGATGTGGCGATAGCGGATACCGACTTTTTCCAATATGAAATCGGCATCGCCGGGCTCAAGTGCATTGCGCAGGATCGAGGAGGTCTCCGCCAGCAGCACCTTGTTCTGCTCGTGCAGAGTCTCGTTTATCACATCCACTAAAGCCTGCATCAGCCGCATATCGTTGAGATATCTTATCGTGAGCTGAGATTCAAAATACACCTTCCGACACGCCACACAAGTATTGTGAAACGCTATCAGTTCTTGACAGAGTCCGGTGCCTAAGCTTTTGTCCCAGTCCCCATTCTGCAATTTTTCTATTTGCGATTTCGTGAAACCTCTGAAAATGTTCTCGCTTTTTAATTCTTTGGCATTTTCAAGCGACTGATAGACATACTTCAACGCAGATACCACATTGCCTCGGTTGGTAGTTTTCTCCGGCAATGCGTCTATTGCATTTTGTATTGCAGCGCATTGTTTTTTCAGTTCCACAACTTCCGGGCGGCTTTTCCAGTTCGCAATCGTATTGCGGTAGGCTTCTATCTTTGTCGGGTCCATTTCTATCAGTCCCGCTGCGGCATAGATCTGCGCTCGTTCGCCGTATAGGATTTCGGCGGTCTTGATAAGGCTCTGCCGGATGTCCCAGTTTTTCTCGTCATCCATGCGGTTCGAGATGTAGTCTGATACAATGGCAGCAGTAGTGCCTTCCATCCTTTCGCTAAGCAGTTTGGCTACAGCTTCCGTGAATAGTTGCTTTTGGTCAAGTTCGGGAGCAAATCCGATACGCTGATTCAGCAGTTGCGCCATACCCGACAGCAGGGTCTGCAAGAACGAGTCGATGGTGCTGACATGCACATCGTCGTAGTCTGCCAGCATCTCCGTGAAGCATTTCCCGGCCAACTCTCGCAGTTCCGTATCCGATTTGTGGAGGTTTGCGCAGCCGGCCAGCCTATAGTCTTTTGCTTTGGCGAAGAAGTCCTCCGCGTTCGGATTGGCTTGTGCTATATCGTATAGATAGCCCATGATGCGCACCTTCATTTCTTCGGTGGCCTTGTTGGTAAAGGTCACCGCCAGTATGTTTTTGTAGCTCTCGCCGCTCAGTAGCAGCCCGACATAGTAGGCAGCCAGCGTGAAGGTCTTTCCTGTTCCCGCCGATGCGCTATATACGCTGAGTCGTTTGCTTAAATCTATTTCGCTCATATTCTTGATTCTGTTGTGTGTCTATCGAAAACGATACGCTTGCCGTTGCCGTCCTACTCTTCGGAATCTGCCTCTACTATGCGTGCCTCCTCAAATGCTTTCTTCATGGTAGGGTTCCCGTATGTGAGTTTTCGGATTGTCAGATCCTCCGCTTTATCGTTCGCCAGACGCAATTGGTTTTCGCTACCTATCAGTGCCGCTTTTGTTGCTTCCAATGCTTTTATCGATTTGTCAATCTCCTTAATGGCCTCTTGGAATTTTTTCGTAGCCAATCGGTAGTTATTGCCAAACTTATCCTTAAATTCGAGCAGTTTGTTTTCAAAATTCGTCACATCCGTCGATTGACTTTGCGCAATTTCTAATTTGCGTTGATATTCAATCGTTTTCTTGCCGGTCGTTACCAGCAGATTGATAATTGTGATAAAGTTTTGCGGGCGAATCACATACATCTTCTCATATCGGTGTGATACATCCACAATGCCGCCGTTGAATAGTTCGTTTTCAGGCTCCAGCAGCGATACCAGCACGGCATATTCGCAGTTTTTCTTTTTTCGGTCTTCGTCCAGCTTTTTGTAGAAATCCTCGTTTTTGTGTTTGGTGGCAGTCGTATCCATCTCGTTTTTCATTTCAAACATGATGGACACATACGCTTTTTTGGGGTCTTTTTGGTCTTGCTCATCCGCATAGTCACGGAATATGAAGTCGCCCTTGCTTCCCCCTGAGGCATCGTTGTCTTTCTCAAAATAGGAATATGGCATAGCCGTACGCAGGGTCTGCTCAAATAGGATACTGCAATGCTGTTCCAACGACTCGCCCACCATTTTTGTCGACAGGCGGGTCTTCATATCCTTATAATAATCTACTTGATCCTGTTTCTCTTTCAGTTCTTTCGCAT
Organism: Bacteroidaceae bacterium; assembly: GCA_963659655.1. Taxonomy (GTDB): domain Bacteria; phylum Bacteroidota; class Bacteroidia; order Bacteroidales; family Paludibacteraceae; genus Colicola. The sequence continues at coordinate 2,662 of CAVKVE010000188.1, forward strand.
ACTGCTCCTTTTGTGTGTTCAGCTCCTGTTCGTATTTGTCTTTTTGCGCTGTTGCCTCCAGTTTTGCAATGGTTGCTTGTTGGGCAGCCTCTGCTCTAAGCCGGGCTATCTCCGTATCTTTTGCGCTCATTTGCTGTTGCAGCTTGTTCTTTTCTTCGAGCAGCGCTGCCTGCTTTTCGGCTTTGTTCAGCTGCTCGATACTATTCAGTTTTGCTTGCAGTTCCGCAATCAGTGCATCTTTCTCCGAAAGTTTGTCTTTCTGCTCCTGTTGCCGTTGCAGCTCGGTGGCTTTCTGCTCACTTGCCAGCAGCGTACGAATTTCTTTTTCGCGTGCGGCCACTTCAGCGTCAAATTCTTGTGTTTTCACTTGGCTGAGAATTTGATTGTACTCAGCCTCATCCATGCGGATTTCAGTCCCGCATTTCGGGCATTTGATAGTAGTAATCATAGCTATATGATCGTTTAAGTTAATATTTCCGTTCCTTTTCCATATCCCTTCATCTCCTCTTCTGTTTTCTACTGCAATGTTACAACTAAATTTTGACATAGCCAAATTTTATTCGTTTTTTTTCGCAAAAAAGCA
>CAVKVE010000189.1:0-3135 GCA_963659655.1 Bacteroidaceae bacterium
TAGAACCACCGCCTGCCTCTTCGGGGAACTGCACCGCTTTCTCGTAAATCTTTGCCAAATCGGAATAGAGCGAACCCGGCATAGAGTCCTTGGACGGAATTTGATCCATACGGTTGCTGACGATAGCCAAGGCATCGGCATAAAGAGTCATATCGGTCAACAGCACCAGGACTTTCTCGTGCTTCCGCACAGCGAAATACTCGGCTGCGCACAACGCCATATCGGGGATAAGCAGACGCTCTACGGGCGGGTTCTCGGTCGTATTCACAAAAGACACGATACGGTCGAGCACCCCCGCATTGGAGAATACATTTTTGAAGTAGAGGTAGTCGTCGTTGGTCAGACCCATACCGCCCAAGATAATTTTGTCGGCCTCGGCACGCAATGCCACATTCGCCATCACTTGGTTGTAAGGTTGGTCAGGGTCGGCGAAGAAAGGAATCTTTTGCCCCGACACGAGGGTATTGTTCAAGTCGATACCCGCAATACCCGTAGCAATCAACTCCGATGGCTGCTTACGACGCACAGGGTTCACACTCGGTCCACCAATCTCAACCTCCTCGCCCTCGACTGCAGGTCCGCCATCAATAGGCTCGCCGTAGGCGTTGAAGAAACGCCCTGCCAACTGGTCGCTCACACGCAACGAAGGAGCCTTACCGAGGAACACTACTTCGGCGTTGGTAGGGATACCTTCGGTACCCTGGAACACCTGCAGCGTTACCTCGTCGCCCATAATTTTAACGACCTGCGCCAATTTGCCGTTAACGGTAGCGAGTTCATCGTTACCCACCCCCTCGGCTTTCAGCGAACAAGTCGCCTTGGTAATTGCCGTGATTTGGGTGTAAATCTTTTGAAATGCTTTTGCCATATAATTGCTATTCTATTATTTTCCTTTTATTACGAACAAAATATCGGATTTAGCGGAATATTTGTTTCCTTTATATTCAAAAGTGATTGTTTTTAATTTCCTCGCCTCAAAACTTTCAACATATTGAGCTATTGCAGGACGCAGTCTTTCAAAATCACGTTTCAGTTTCCACGAGTCATCCAAATTTTGCGAATCAATTAGAACCATAAATAATCTATTCTCTGCACTGAAACGCATTTCTCCTTGGTGCTCATAGAGCCATGTCATCAACAATTCCGGTTTTAGAGCGACCTCAACAATTAGTTGAGTACGTTGCTGCTCAAAATCCCTCAATATAGCCTTACATTCGTCTCTATCACTGCTACGAAGTTTCTCTATTATCTCATATTCTATTTGTTTCTCTTTTGCAGTGTTATCGTACGCGATTCCCAATGTACGAGCCGCATTTTTCAAAAAAGTCAGTTCTGCAGGCATTCCTATTGCCTTACGACGTTCTTTTTGATATTCTATAGGTAAATAGGTTACTTTCAAGTCTAATGGCACATCTTGGATAAAAAAATCCACATTTTGAATTTGTCCTATAGCAGGAAACACATAGTCCCGCTGAGACTTGAATATATGTTCAATTAAGATAGAAGACCAATGATTATACCAACTATTCACCAAATAGTTCTGTACTATTATTGGTATCTCGCTCTTACATTTGGAGACCAACTTATCATACGAGTTCAAATCCTTGACATAGTGCTTTACCAAATATTTATCTAATGCATTAGCATTATCTCCACCCCACTCAAAATGTTGAACTTTGTACAATTGAGAGATTAATTTGTTGGCATTCAATTTTTTGAGTGACTTTTCATTTTCATCTATGATAAAAGAATCTAGCTGTTGCTCAAAATAGATATCAGACAAAACTATTTCGTACAACTCCTTAAATTTATCCTTAGCCAAAGTCGATTCCAATGAAATCTTATACTTTTTACAGAATGCCTTCAATAAATCGGAACGCATAATAGACTTTACTTTCAACCACAATATACCATTATGATTATCAATAAATTCTATTAATTGTTTATTTTGATGCAGGTGCTGCCACTTTTCAAATTCGTTCATTACAAAGTTCATTTAGGGTTACACACTAATAAAATCTCACTACTTCCTGCGACACTTCCTTTACCACCTCGTTGATTGCGATATTCTTTTTTATGAAGAGACACTTTGCGATATTTAGATATCATCTCTACCAATGTATCTATATCCGGATAACTACGGTCATTGTAACTTAACAGCCAATATGGGATATTTACTGCACTTTGGAAAAGAGATTCAAAAGATTGCAGTATTTCCGATTTCTTTTCAAAGCCACTATACCGACGGGGTTCATAACGTTTTATTCCATTCACAAATATTTTGTCTTTCCAATACATGGTATAGGTCTCTAACAGATGATAAAAGCCTTGGTAATCTGAATGACTATCGCAATAAGGCGGGTCAAAATACACTAAATCTACATCATTTAAGGTTGGCAATAAGTCTATAATGTTTGCATTGAAACTTCTGTTATCCTGCAGATTATCAAATATAGCAGCATTATAATCCTGCAACAACTCCATAAATAGATCTTTAATGGGGCGTACAAGGCTTCTATTCCTTTTCACCCGTTCAGGATCTGCTGCATAGTCTAATGCTTTCGTATGCGCAAAATGTCCCATAGTTACCTTTCTCGTTAGACTACGGTTCATTACCGCTAATGCCAATGCCTGTTTATAGATATTACCAAGACGAGATACATTAGACCTATATGCATCTATAAATGCCGTTTCTGCTTGTTCAAAAAATATATTTGCGAACAAAGTCTCGCATAAATTGAATTGTTCAGGATTCGCATTTGGAGCAAACAAGACATTTAAGTCCTCATTATCTAAAGTATAACACTTATTCTCTATTAATGACAGTCCTATTTGATGGTTAAATGCGAGAAAGTCATTGGTATAAGTTTTAAATCCCATTTGCTTAAACATATAAGCAATAGATTGTGAACCACCAAACGCATCTAGAACCGTTCGCACCCCATTAGGGATAAATTGTCTTATCCAACAACGATGTACAAACTTTGCTCCTAAATACTGCGGTTTAGGAAACTTATAATCGAAATATTTACCTTCCTCAAATAACATTTAGTACATCCTATTCAGTACTTTCTAGTTCCTATCCTTTTATCTGTTTTTCAGCCAATAATTCGTTTAGTTTCTTTTGGTAGTCCT
>CAVKVE010000190.1:0-3115 GCA_963659655.1 Bacteroidaceae bacterium
TTGGAAGGGCGACCTTACCGATGAGAGCATTATCAAGACGATGTCCGACATCTTTGTAGGCAATCGTGGCTCGGAGCGTCGTTATATGCTGACGGGTATGGACTTTGCTTCGGCTCTGTTCTCGCTCAAGTCTATGCAGAAACAAGTTAGTACCAATGCTACCCGCCGTCAGTTCACCTACGATTGGCAGGAGTGGAAGTTGTTCAACTACACCATCTCTAACAAGCCGTATGCTCTGTTCGATATGTTGGGCTTTGGCAATCTTGCTTTCGTATTCGATAAGTCGAATATTGAGCGTGTTGTATTCCGCCCAATGGATGAGGATATGCTTGACTTGGATAAGTTGATGATTGAGGACAGCAAGGTATTGCGTTGCTGCGAGATTTCGTCTATCGTTCTCAAATATGCTAAGTGCCACCGCATAATCATTATGCATGACGGTACGCAAGAGAGCAACCCGGATGGGAGCAACGATGAAAAACGCTTGGCAGCCTAATCTCTAATCAAGTATGGTGGCGGGTAATACCGCTGCCATACTTTTTCTATTTTTTATTATGAAACGATATATATCCTTAGAGAGAGACAAACTAATGACCGTTCGAATAGATGGTACAACGGTCTATGTGCGCTTCCGTGATATGGGAAAGCGTATCAATCGTGGCGTATATGTTACGAATGACATTGCCGTTGCTAATGCCTTAGAGAGCCACCCCGATTTCGATAAGTATTTTTTCCTCGAAAGCGGAACTATTGACAATGCAGCGAGCGAGCCGCAACAGCATATCTATGATAAGGAGTACCCCGATGTGCATAGAACGCAAGAGGCTAACAAAATACTCATGAACGAATATGGTGTAAGCAAGGATGAGTTGAACTCCAAAGAGGACGCTTTACATATCGCAGAGAAACTGAATATCCTTTTCCCTAACCTATGACGAGGGACAACTACATACTTGCTGTCAAGGCGAAGTTAGACGAGATAAGTCCGTTCGATGAGCCTCAGTCGTTCATTGCCGCCGCCGGCGACACCGACTACGAGGAGGTAAAGCCCATCGTGTCGTACATTGACGAGTGTTTGGACAAAGCCGCTTGGTTCTGTCTAAACTCCCTGCCTCTCACGCTGCTTGCCCGTGATGTGACCCAATGGAAAACGACTGCTTCCGTTGATAAGAAAGGCGTAGGGCATATTGCCAACATAGACGAGTATTGGAGGCTCATCCGTCTGCACGATGACGCAGATATATGGGAGCGGGATGTAACGATGTTTATCTCTACTGCCGACCCGCTCTATCTCTTGCAGCAGAACGCCCACACACGAGGCGGCTGTGCGAAACCCGTAGTGGTCTATTCGCCCGACACCTCCGAACTCGAATTATACTCCTACCCCGCAGGCTGTGGTTGCAGCGGGTGCGGCAATACTTTCACTATGCCCGTTGTCCTGTACTATATCGACAGCCATATAGCCGCCGAGAATGTGCAGTCGTACATAGAGGACTTTATCGTGCTTATCTGCGCAATGTATGTAGAGGAGATATTAGGTGACGCCAACGCCGCAAAGGTTTTTGCCGATGAATTTGAAACAAAGAAAACTACTGTACTACAATGATACCTACCCAATGCCCATTAGGACAAGACCCCCGTATGTGCGCCTACTGCGACCAAAAGGACACTTGTGGCTGCACCTGCGACGACAACACCGACGCTATATGGGGCAAGATTAGTGGCGACCTTACCGACCAGACGGACTTAGTAGCTGAGTTAGACAAGCGAGAAACAGCAGTCCGTACCGACATAACTGCCAACACTAATCTTATTACCTCTTTGCAGACGCTGACAAGCCAAGTAGAGGGTACGGCTAATAGTGCATTAGCAATAGGCAACACCAACACAAAACGATTAGACGCCACGGAGGGAGTTGCCAACACTGCCAAAGCATTAGCGTCTGCCAATGAGAAACGATTGACAGCCACAGAGGGGGTAGCGAATAATGCAACGGCTTTGGCGAAAAGCAATGCCACACGACTGACCGCAACGGAAGGTGTCGCTAACACGGCAAAAGCATTGGCAAACAGCAATGCTACACGGCTCACATCTACGGAGGGCGTAGCTAATGGAGCAGACGCTCTGTCGAAAGAGAACCGCAAACTGATTTCAGCAGTAGAGACAAGAGCGAACGGAATAGAACTAATGCACTACATACCTTGGTCGTTGGAATTTATAGATGACGGTACAGAAGACCAACTATATGCCATTGTTCCATTCGATTATGGAGAACTAATTAAGAATAACAGTAGCTATTGTTTCCTGTTTGCCCGTAATGTACATACAACTGTAAAACAAAATAATGCTCACTATAAGCAAACAGGGTGGCGTTCTCCAAGAATGAGCCACGATATTACGCAGGAGTATGGTTTAGACGCAAATGAGTTCCCTTTGTTGCAGATAGTTCCTAACCGAGATAAAATAGTTATTGTAAATCGATTGCACCAACAATACAGCCGTATTCCGTTGCGTTTATATAGTGCAGCCTATGCCAAAGGACATAATGGGGAAATAACGATTGAACCAACAATAGATATGACCCTTGGCTCCAACCCCGATATGTTTTGGGAGTTGGAGGACTTTTTCAAAAAAACAGCCGCAATATATGGAGATACGAGCCACGGACACGGCTACACGCACCTATGCTACAAAAAAATGGGTATCGCGTTGGCTTATCAATATGGTAGCGAAGAAATACATATACGCTCGGATTTCAAACCATTTACGGTGTATTACAATGAAAGCAACAGTAAATTTTCGTTCTCTCGTTGGACAGACTTTACAACCAATCCGGGGACAAGTCCATCCGTTCCGTTGAGCGATGATAGTGGTATAGCCGTAGCGAGTGAGGAGGGCGACACGGCAACCGATAGTGGGGAGAGTAATGCATAAAAAAAGACCCCGATATATTCGGAGTCAAGGAAAGCGATAAATCGCAAACCAGTCCCTATGATAAATCGGAGGGCATTGCAAAAGTACAACAATTTTCCGACATAGCAAAATAGTATAGCAAAAAAGTATGTCAAAGACACAGAACATAATCAACAAAGGCGTGCATTGCAAGATACGGGTG
>CAVKVE010000191.1:0-3062 GCA_963659655.1 Bacteroidaceae bacterium
CTACTTGCTAAATACCTTCCAAAAGAAAACCATGCATAGCGAGATTTTATCCGAGAAACAACAAGAACTCTTGCCATGGGTAAAGCAGTTCAAACGGGAATTCTACTTGGTAGGAGGTACGGCTATTGCCCTCTACATTGGGCACCGAAAGTCCATTGACTTTGACCTGTTCAAACTCCGTTCTCTTAATCCTAAGAAATTGCACGAATTGGTTTCGCAGTCGGGATATCCGTACGCTATTATCTATCGAGAAACAAATCAGATGCACTATATGCTAAATGGGGTAAAAGTTACTTTCTTTCAGTACCCGTTTGAGATAGAGGCAAAACAAGACGCAGAGGGCGTATTCCGTTTGCCTTCTCTATTGGATTTGGCAGCAATGAAAGCATACGAATTGGGGCGGCGGTCAAAATGGAAGGACTATGTTGATTTGTATTTTCTACTTTCCGAGCATTTTACGGTCAGCGAAGTGAGTGCGCGTGCAGGGGTAATCTTTGGTGAACTATTCTCCGAGAAGATGTTCCGTGCGCAGTTGTGCTATTTCGAGGATGTGGACTATTCGGAGGAAGTAGATTGGTTGCTGTCTAATCCGCCAACCAACGAACAGATTCAAACCGCCCTATGCCAATTAGCCACAGAGGAAATCAAATAAGTGCTCTCCATTAACGCCTATTCCGAGAGTTGTTAATGACTAAAAATAGCGGAGAGGAAATGAGTAGAAAAACACACAAACAAAATATGTAATAACAAGATACATAGAAGAATACAGAAATAGCAACCTATTATTAGTGGGCGAAAGTTGACAAAAATCATCAACTTTCGCCCACTAATAATATATCTGTCCTATTGTTTCCATTTAGGAACACTATTTTCAGTACTCAAAAAATCTGTATTGTCCAATAACAATGCAATAAATTTATCTTTTATGACTCGGCATTTGCAAATATAGTAAAAAAGGATTACCTTTGCACCGTGAATAATACAAACACCCTATTCTCAAGAGGTAAAAAAGAGAATATCTTCTCGTAAGGAGTGGCATAGTATTAGCCATTCTACGGATATAAAACCACGAGCGGTTGCAGCGGCAATCGGACATATAGAAAAACGGCGTTTTTATAACGCTTCGTTGCTTGGCTTATGTGAATGTGAGAAGTTCTATTATCTACCAAGACGAAGTAACCAAACGCCTGCATAGGTTGTATAACTACATCATAGGTATACCCATTAAAGGGTTGTGCTTGTGTGTATATATACATCGGCAGGTTAGAGTTGCTCGTTTCAGTAGATAGGGCACTTTCTCACAGCCTACATAAGCAGGAACGAGTAATTCGCGCCTGCTTTTTTTATGTATGAGGGTTACTTCTTACACACTGAATAACATAACGAATATAACGATACCCCTCTAACAAACATAAGTAAAACTTTTGTAAAAATGTGATTTACGAAGACATAAACAATAAAATCTCAAATATATGGAAACAAGTGAAAGATTAGAATTTTGTAAAGTTTGTACCCATCGGAAGATGGATATGCATCAGGGATTGCTTTGCGGTCTTACAAATGCTAAAGCTGATTTTGAAGGAGAATGCCCGCATCTTACAATCGATGAAAAACGGAAAGCAGCGATTGAAACTGAAAAGAAAGAGTTGCTTGAAAGTGAATACTACCAGATAGGCGGTTGGCTTGCATTTTTCTTATGGGTCGGCATTGGAGGAGGTGCTATAATGTCAATTATTGCATTGATAGGCATTTGGAATTACTTGATAGGTATCCCATGCATTCTTAGTTCGTATGTAATATTTACGCTATGTATCTTGTACATTGCAATAGCGACAATTATTGCATTCTATCAGCGTAAAAATTATGCCGTTCCATTAGCATATATATGGGTCAGTTTGAATGGACTGGCTTCTGTATTTGGATTTTTGATGTATGCTGTACTCTCCAAAGAAATGTCCGGAAATGCGCATAGTGCTACTATACTCGTTGAATCAATACGCGGAATAGTATGGGTTTTGATATGGGGAAGTTTTATTGCTGGTTCTGAAAGAATTAAAAACATCATTCCCAAACCATATCATTGGAGAAAGGTCGATTGGACTATATTGGGCGTTTATACATTGGCGTTGCTGCTAGCATTCATCGGTACTGCAGATGTTGCCAAACATCCGGAAACAAGTAAGTTCATTAGTATGCGCTATGTGATAAATGTTATAAATAAAACTCTTCCTGACACATCTAATGGTATGACGCATCTTCCTATTTATAAGGATGGAAATGTCCTTGTTGACCCTATGCGTATGGAAAATACTATCGCCGGCGATCTTTTAGAACATCAAAAGTTGGGACTACAACTATATTATAAGCATGCGGTTTTGAGAGATATAAAAGACTATTCGTTCTTTTTATCAAGGGGAATCAATTTGCGAGTGCAGGCAATCGATATGAGGGATACTGAATTATTTTCATTCGACATAACTCCCGAAAAATATAAACAGGTTGTAGAGATGGGAGACGCTTATCGCGTACCAGAAGAAGATATTGAAGAATTAACCAAAGCATTTACCGATATTCTTCCTTATCCATTTAGTGATTGCCAGTTAATTGATATTTGGAACGAGCCAGGGGAACTCCGATATATCATTGAGATTCCTAATGTTACTTACAATGATATGACACAAGAAATTGGCTATACATACCTACGCAATTTCATTTACGATAATTGGAATAGTATCCAAGATTTTTTGGTTGCACTCAATGAGATGAACCATAAAGACATTACATACGCATTTAAGGGAATAGATTCAGACCAAACGCTTGATGTCACAATTAAGTATCCGTATGTAATACCAACACATTAATACTATTCCCCCTTACTAATAGGAATAGAACTACGAATGTCTGGATGGGCTAATAGACTTCAAAATGTGGGTATAATCCATTTCCAATATCAAGTCTGTGCATACTTAATAATGTTACCCAACTATGCAACAACACTGTATTAGTGATTGGACTATAAAAATGAATACGGACTTTTTGTAATTCATTGGAGTAAGCTCATA
>CAVKVE010000192.1:0-3045 GCA_963659655.1 Bacteroidaceae bacterium
AAAAGAAAGTAGAAGACTTTTCATACTGTTTGTGTTTTTAATTGATTGATGTATATATGTTATGATATATGTTTCGGGTGCAAAGGTAGTTTATTTATTTATTTAACATAAGCAATACCCCCCATTTTTATAGTTTATTTGATTGAGAGTTTATAGATGTTTAGTGTTTGGAGTTGAGAGTGGATAGTCATGTCTGACTTATAATATATCGCAATTTGACGAGTAAAAGTGTGTGATTTATCGAAATAAAGTATTGGATATTTTGTAATTTATCGAAATGGATGTATCTTTGCAGCATTAAAGATAAGATAACTATGACGACTCAAGAACTTTTGCCTATAGTGGCAGAGCAGCACGAGGAATTTCTGCAAGAGGACTTCACAACAAAAATTACCCGTGCGGAAGAGAAACAAATAGACCTTGACAGCAAGTTGGCACAGGTGGTAATAGGCGTCCGCCGCAGCGGGAAATCCACCCTCTGCCGTAAGGTGTTGCGAGAGGCAAATCGTAAGGCGGCATATATCAACTTTGACGATGAACGCCTTGCGTATGTGAAAGGGGATGACCTAAACACAATACTATCGGCATTGTATGTAATTTATGGCGAATTCGACTATTTGCTATTGGACGAGATACAGAATGTAGAAAGTTGGCCACTGTTTGTCAACCGGCTGCTGCGTCAGGGAATGCACCTGATAATAACCGGCAGCAATGCGAAATTACTGTCTAATGAACTAACCACCCATTTGACGGGACGCCACCATAAGATACAATTATATCCATTCTCCTTCGCCGAATACGCACAAATCAAACAGGTCGATACCACCTCACTAACCACCAAAGCGCAAGCACTGGTGCAGAACGCTTTGAACCGGTATCTCTTTCAGGGCGGGTTTCCGGAATTGATAACGGAGCAAGACACACAAGGATATATTGACAGTCTGCTCAACGCTATCATACACAGGGATATTACCCAACGCTTTGGAGTCCGCTATCCGGAAGTGTTAGAACGATTAGCTACCTACTTGATGGATAATTTCTCGCAAGAATATAATGCCAAACACATAGCCCAAGTATTGGGTGTGTCTGACCATACGATAGACACCTACTGCAACTATCTGCAGGAGGCATTCTTGCTATGTATGATACACAAGTTTTCGTTCAAAAGCAGTGAACGCATCCGTGGGCAGAAATTCTATGTGACAGATACGGCTTTCATTTCGAATCGCTCGCATACATTCTCGCTACAAAATATGGGGTGGCGACTGGAAAATGTCGTGCTGATAGAACTGCTGCACCGTGTAGGAAGGAGATATGCCGAGGTATTCTATTACCGTGACCGTAGTTTTGAGGTAGTTTTTATTGTTGCAAAAGGGGGAGTGGTGGAAGCATTGTATCAGGTCTGCTATGATATGAGCGACAAGAAGACACTCCGTCGAGAAGTGAATGGGTTAGTGCAAGGGGCAAAGAAATTCCATTGCACAGATCTCACCATAATTACCTTCTCCCAAACAGAAACAGTTGTAGTAGAAGGACTTGCCATTCGTATTATACCCGCTACGCATTGGCTGATAGGTGAGGTATAGATGGGTAGGGGCATTATTGAGTTAGGGGTGTAGGAGTTGATAGAAGTTGAGGGTTGAGAGTCAAGAATTGAGGGTAGTTGTTTAGTTGATAAGTTTAGGAGTTTAGGAGAAGTTAAAAGGGTTGAGGAGTTGAGAGCCATAGCACACACATAATTTCACGATTTGACAATTTACTATTTGACAAATTATCACGCAGAGAGCCGCGCAGAGAGCCATAGCACGGTAGTGGCTCTACAGCCGATATGACCGGACAATTTGACAATTTACAATTGGATGATTTAATCGGAAAGAGGCTGCCTAACTTTACTTGTCAGGCAGCCCCTTTTGGGTTATGCTACTACAATAAACATAAACGCCTATTGTAGAGGATGGGTTATTTCACTTCGAGACCGGTCGTGGTGTAGGTCTTGCCGTTACGGAGGATATAGACTTGTCCGTTGATGAGGACTTTCTGCGGAGTGTTGGTATCAACCGGTGCGTCTTCAAGTGCAGTAGCGGCAGAAGAAACAAACACTGCCTCGAGTGTAAGGTCTTCTAACACCGTGAAGCGGTAGGGGTTATAGGTCAAACCATTGCTCCATTGCTTGAACTCATAACCGCTATTAGGAATGGCCGTTAATGTGATACGAGTACCATAATCATAGACACCATCTCCGGTAACTTCACCATATCGGATATCACAAGTCGTCGTAATAGTGTGCCGGTCTATGGCAAACTCGGCAGTATAAGTAGCGTCTTCCTCAACCGAAACGGAGCGGGGGTTATCGGTATTACCGTCGCTCCAACGCACAAAATGGTAATGCTCATCAGCGACTGCCGTCAGTGTGGCGGTTGTGCCGTAGTCGTATATACCTGCACCCTCTATGCTACCATTCTCGGATGATGCTGAAATGGAGTGTTGGTCAATAGCAAATTCGGCAGTCAATATAGTATCTTGGAACACCACAAAGGTACGCAGATTATCCGTATTGCCGTCACTCCATTGTGTAAAATGGTAATGTTCGTTGGCAGTCGCCTGAATCGTCAGTTCGTTGTCGCAAGTGTAAGAGAGCATTTCTGCAGACCCATTAGCAGATGACTGTACGATGGCACTATATTCACGGTATTCTATGATATCCGTAAAAGAAGACCACCCTGTACTATTTTGATACGCCTCTTTATCACAGGCAACATATACAGGAATATCTTTGGGGACATTAGAAAAAGTATTGTCATCACATTGGGGCGGTATTTTTGCTTTCACTTGAATAGATGTAAGAGCGGTGCAATCCCTGAAAGCATAACGTTCGATACTCGTTACGCTGTTGGGGATAACAATATAGGTAAGACCCGTGCAAAACGAGAAAGCCCCATATCCAATACTTGTTACGCTGTTGGGGACAGTAACTGAGGTTTGACCCGTACAACTCCGGAAAGCATTATCTTCAATACTTGTTACGCTCTCGGGGATAGTTACAGA
>CAVKVE010000193.1:0-3038 GCA_963659655.1 Bacteroidaceae bacterium
GTGAGTTTCCTGTCGCCGAGAAATAGTATATCATTGTGGTTCGTTTGTTTAGGGGTGTTATAATACCTTAGTGGAGTTACAACTACTTTGTAGTGGTTATAGTACCTTGTCGTATTATAATACTTTGTAGTATGTCGTTTTATAATACTTTGTGGTAGTTACAATATAGGGAGAAGTCCTCCGAAAGGGTGGTTCTTCTATCTGCATTGCAATTACTATGCCATAATCGTGCTGCAGTAGGTGGTGTATTAAGGTAGAGTAACAGTAACCTTATAGTTGGCATGCCCGTGTATAGTAATAGTACCCATATAGTTGGTGTGTCTTATCGGCATCTTTTATGTTTAGCAAGGAAATGCGTTGCCGTAGAAATGATGTATTTTTCCGTCTCGTTTCGATAAGCAACTAACCTCGGACTCATCTCGGACGTATCGCCCTACCATTACCCTACCATTATACGCTCTTGTAAGGCTCTTGTATGTTCTATTTTGCTTGTTTATGTCCCCCTTCAAAAGTGCGCCTTTCTTTATAGCATAAATCTGTGATTTGTCACCGAAAAATGCTATAAATGTGCTTTTCTTGTTCTATTGGGTTTGTTTGTATCAGAATAAAATTGTACAATTGCAGCATAAATTTGTGATTTGTCACAGATTTATGCTGCAATTGCGATGGCTTAATATACTTTTTCCCTGCGAAATTCACTTTTTTATTCTTTTGCTGCCGGTTTGTGGCAGTTGGTTGGTGTACCTTTGCAGCGTATTTCAAACTAAGACGCTGCTTTTATATGCTCAACAACTATAAACTATCAACTCTATACTGCACTCAATACTCAACTACTCATTAACTTATAAACTTCTCTCAACTCTAAACTCTTAACTCATAACTAAACAACATCATCACTATGGCACGGAAAGCAAATATCTCTTCGCTCAATATGATGCAACTCTTTGAGCGGATTATCGACCTTACTGCGGGCAAAGAACTGCAGGCTGCGAGTATTGCACAGGCACGCCCTTGTCTGAAAATCATCGGCGAACGACTGTCCCTCTCCGAAACAGAGGCACTCATGCTATCGGCGTGCGTCAATCTATGCTGCGACGGCTCTACCGATGTCGGCGACATTGCCAAGCACTTCGGCTGCAAGAACATCCGTATTCAGACCTATTGGGCAGATTTACTCTCGCTCGAAAAGAAACACTTCTTGGTTAAGAAACAGGAATATAACGGCGAGGTCTCTTTCGCAATGCCACCCACGGTACTGAACGCCCTGCGCGAGAATACTGTTCCCGCACCGCCCGTGATGGAAGGGCTGTCCATGCTCGATTGGTTCGATATGCTCGCTTCGCTCCTGGGTGATAAAGACCAAGGACAGCTGTCGTACGATGGTTTGACGGCCGAATTGGACCGACTTATCACCTCTAATCCTACGCTGCCCGTCACACAGCGCATTCATTTCTATCATATTGATGATTGCACCGAGAGTCTCGTGCTTTTCCTCGCTATGATGCACCTCTTTGTGCAGAAGGGGGATGACCATATCATGAAATACGATTTGGAGGACTATTTTGATGGCGACCATTGCGGGAAGGCTATGCTGCGGCATGAGATGCGTTTTCTCGAGTTGGGCGAACACCCCTTGCAGAACTACCATTTGGTGGAGTTTGGCTGCTCGGACGGACAAGTGGACTCGAACGCTTGGAAACTGACCGACAAAGCCAAACGGGAGTTCCTTGAGGGATTAAGCTATCGTAAGACGCAGAATGCCAATCTGTTGCAGGCGGATAAGATAGTGGAGAAATCGCTCTATTTTGCTCCCCGTGTAGAGAAACAGGTGCGGCAACTCGCCGATTTGCTGCGCCCCGAACGCTTTGCTGCCGTACAGAAACGATTGGAAGAACATGGTATGCGGCGCGGCTTTGCGTGCATATTCTACGGCTCCCCCGGTACGGGCAAGACGGAGACTGTCTATCAGTTGGCTCGTCGGACGGGGCGTGCAATAAAGATGGTCGATGTGCCGAACCTGCGCTCAAAATGGGTGGGCGAAACAGAGAAGAACATCAAAGCGGTGTTCGATGACTATCGCCAACTCTGTCAAATGTCCGATGTTGCTCCTATTTTGCTCTTCAACGAAGCCGATGCCGTGCTATGCAAGCGCAACGAGGGTGCCGTATCGGGCGTGGATAAGATGGAGAACGCTATGCAGAACATCATCCTGCAGGAGATGGAGAGTCTTGAGGGTATCCTTGTGGCGACCACCAACCTGACGGGCAATTTAGATGCAGCGTTCGAGCGGCGTTTCCTCTACAAGATTGAGTTCCCCAAGCCCACTGCGGCGGAGTCGTGCCATATCTGGCACAGTATGCTGCCGGAACTGACTGAAGCAGAGGCACTTACCTTAGCAAACGACTATTCGTTCTCCGGCGGGCAAATAGAGAACATCGCCCGAAAACATATCGTGGATGCCATTCTTGCCGATGAGGACAGTGCCGCTGAGGGTTCACGGGAACACTTGCTGTCCGCTATCCGAGAGGCGTGTGCGGCAGAGAAGTTCCACGGCGGTAAGACGAAGGTACTGGGCTTTGCGTAGGATTGTTGGTCGATTGGTGTGGGGCGTTTGTCCTGCATTCGTTCGGTTTTGGTTCGGTACTGAGATGTGAATCACATAAGAATCACATAAGAATCACATAAGAATCATATATGGTTAGTTGCTTGCTACACGCTGCCTGACGGCTCGCTTTTTCGACGCCGAAAGTTCCTGCTAAATGGTATTAATATAGTAAGTATATGATTGGGGTATATTTGAGCGGTATCGGGTAGGGTGTTTGTATGGGCTTGAGTTGTGCTTGTAGAGACGGTATGAATACCGTCTCTACTTGTTGTGGGTGTGGAGAATATCGTGCGTGTATGGCGAGAACTATGCTCAAGAACATACGAGAAAATCGGGTGCGTATTTGCGTGCGCAAAGAAATAATTGTACCTTTGCGACGGAAAAATAGAAAAGGCGTTTATTGACGCTTGTTTTGGTGTCCTGAATCCTGCAA
>CAVKVE010000194.1:0-3037 GCA_963659655.1 Bacteroidaceae bacterium
AAAAATGACGGCAAAATGAACGGGGACTTGTGAGACCGAAAAAAAAGTAGTACCTTTGCAGCCGATTTTCGCGTAGAGTCTCTGGCGATTGCAGTAGGAGGCCCGCCCGTGAGGAAACAGCCTGCCGAATAGTAGTGTATACCCTACGCACATAACCATTTAATTATCAATCAGAAATGGATTTGATGAAAATTGCCGAAGAGGCATTCGCCGGTGAAAAGAAAGAGTTCCCGGCATTCAAGGCCGGTGACCAAATCACAGTGGCTTATCGTATTAAAGAGGGTAACAAAGAGCGTATCCAAGAGTTCCGTGGCGATGTAATCGCTATTCACGGAAGCGAGGATAAAAAGCGTTTTACCGTTCGCAAAATGTCGGGTAATGTAGGCGTAGAGCGTATTTTTCCGATGGACAGCCCTTTCATTGAGAGCATCGTTGTGAACAAGTACGGTAAGGTTCGCCGTTCGAAAATCTACTACCTTCGTAAACTTACCGGTAAGAAGGCTCGTATTCAAGAACGTCGAGTTAAGTAATCCACTACCATTGGAGAAAAAGAAAGAGCCTATAATGGCTCTTTTTTTTGTTTAATCAATTGGTATATGAGGGCGTGCGTGAATGGGTAGATTGTTTTGGGTGTGCGTCTATTCCCCTATGCTCTTCAATGATCTTGTCGGTTCGTTGCCAATCTCAGATCATTTACGCATTTACAAATTTATAAATTGCACATTATTCTTATATCTCGGTGTTTCATTTAGAGAGTCCATATAAGCCGACCGGTGACCAACCGCAAGCCATAGAAGCGTTGGTCAATGGAGTGCGGGCCGGAGCACCGGCACAGGTGCTGCTCGGCGTGACAGGAAGCGGCAAGACCTTCACGATGGCGAACGTCATCGCACAACTCAATCGTCCTACGCTGGTGATGAGCCACAATAAGACGCTTGCAGCTCAACTCTATTCGGAGATGAAGGCATTCTTCCCGCACAATGCGGTGGAGTATTTTGTGTCCTACTATGACTACTATCAGCCGGAGGCCTATATTCCATCCACGGATACCTATATAGATAAAGACCTGAGTATCAATGAGGAAATAGACCGGTTGCGACTGTCGGCGGTGGCTGCCCTGCTTAGCGGCCGGAAAGATGTGATAGTGGTGTCGTCGGTGAGTTGCATCTACGGATTGGGTTCGCCGCAAGATTTTACACAGAACTGCATCAGCCTGCGGCAAGGAGATTATCTGCCGATGGATGAATTCTTAAAACAACTGGTGGCGGCACAATATGTACGAAACGATATTGAATTGGCGCGGGGTCGATTCCGCGTGAAAGGGGATACGGTGGATCTGGCGTTGGCTTATGCAGACTATGTGGTGCGGGTGGAATTCTTTGGCAATGAGATAGACTCTATTTCGACCATTGACCCGATGAATAATACTCTCTTGGAGGAATTTGACCACTATAATATTTCGCCGGCGACCATATTCTGCACAAGCAGCGAACATATTCAGCAGGCTATGGCACAGATAAAACTCGACCTCGCCAATCAGGTGAATCATTTTCAAGAAATAGGTGAGCCGCTCTATGCCAAACGCATTGAGGAACGGGTGAAGTATGACTTGGAGATGATACAAGAGTTGGGCTACTGCTCGGGCGTGGAGAATTACAGCCGCTACTTTGACGGGCGAGAAGAAGGTTCGCCTCCCTACTGTCTGCTCGACTATTTTCCGAAAGATATGCTGCTCATGATTGATGAAAGCCATGTGACGGTGCCGCAGATTCGGGGTATGTACGGGGGCGATAAATCGAGAAAAGACAATTTGGTTAACTATGGATTCCGCTTGCCTGCAGCGCGGGACAACCGTCCTCTCAAGTTTGATGAGTTTGAGGCGAAAACAGGGCAGACGATTTATGTGTCGGCAACGCCGGATGACTATGAGCTGCAGAAAGCGGATGGTATTGTGATAGACCAAGTGATTCGCCCTACGGGACTGCTTGACCCCGAAATAGATGTGCGCCCGACGGAACATCAAGTGGATGACCTGATGGAGGAAATACAGCAGCGCATACGGAAAGATGAGCGTGTGCTGGTAACCACACTGACCAAACGCATGGCGGAGGAACTGGATGACTATCTGCGGCAGTATGATATTCGCTCGGCTTATATTCACTCGGACATTGATACCATCGAGCGGGTGAAAATATTGGAGGACCTGCGCAAAGGACTGTACGATGTTCTGGTGGGGGTCAATCTGCTGCGGGAGGGATTGGACTTGCCGGAGGTTAGCCTTGTGGCGATATTGGATGCCGACAAACAGGGATTTTTGCGGGACAAACGAAGCCTGACACAGACTGCGGGGCGTGCAGCACGGCATGTGAACGGAAAAGTGATAATGTACGGCGACAGCATTACGGAGGCTATGCAGGCCACCATCGATGAGACCTATCGCCGCCGCCGTATTCAGATGGCTTACAACGAGGCACATCATATCACGCCGACTGCTATCAAAAAGGAAATCAACACATCTGCATTGGCATCACTCTACAAGAATCAAGAGGAAGAGAAGGAGAAAGTGGAGCAAGCCATACGGCAATCGTGGAAAACGGCGGATTGGCAGAAAATGGACCGCAAAACACTGGAAAAAGCCATTGAACAGAAAAGGCGTGCGATGTTGGCTGCTGCCAAAGAACTGGATTTCGACACGGCGGCTCGGCTACGGGACGAGATGTTGGCTATGGAAGATCGGCGTGACGCGATTTCGTAGTGAATTTGTCTTAGCATTGTGGAATGCAAAAATATCGGCAGACAAGTAAGGGCTATATTTTTGTCGGATTTTTGAATTTGTGTGGAAACGATTCATTGTGCTCGATTTGCCCACACCAAATAGTTTGTGTATCTTTGTGCTCGATTATCGATGAACAAGGTAATAATTCATAATTCTTAATTCATAATTACTCATAGTGCATTCGCTTCGCTTTTGGCTGAAGAACAGCCGTGATATTTCACTGCCGCAGTCGGCATTGCCCTGCCTGACGGCTATGGTGCT
>CAVKVE010000195.1:0-2995 GCA_963659655.1 Bacteroidaceae bacterium
GTTGATGCTTGTGTAAGAAATCCAAAAAGTCGAGGTTTTCTATCGTAGTCTTAGCAAAATGCGCTAAGAGTTCGGGCGATTGGTAATAGTCCACTTTTGTCTGCAGCAACTTGTGGTTGTAACTTATACCGCCATAAGGTACATTAAACTCGCCTTTGTCGTTATAACGGAACATGCCACTATATGCATAATTGCGCAAGAACACAAAGAGAGCCGTTGCAAGACTGTTATTTGCTTTGCAGAGTTGTTTGTCGTTGTATAACGCACGCAAATAAGTATAGAGGGCAGAGGTAAAAGCGGTTTCGATATTGTTAAAAATATCTTGTTCGGGCATTTCGTGTCGTTCTTGCTCGATTTTTTTCATACGCAAGACTTTGTGCGCAAGGCATTTGTCGATTTCCTTGTACAAAGTATCTCGTTGCCAATCAAATGGCAGCGGCAAAAGCGATTCGATGTTTTGCGCCTCGTTTTTTACAAACAGGTGCAATCGACCTTTGACGGACAAGTCGTCCAATTCATTTTGCCGATATTGTTTGTACAAGTCGCAAAATTCTTTGTGGTCGGCAACATAGTCAAGTGTATTTTGCCATGTTTGCATTATGAGACTAAGCCATGAGAAAAAATGCTTGTCTTGCGTTGCGATATAGCGATATAGCGATATGAGTTCGTCGGACTTATCGTTGATATATAGGTGCTTGGCGTTAAAAGCAGTAAAAACCGAGCCACCTCCGACAAAGGGTTCGTAATAGTTGTCAAACCATTGCGGTGCGTGTAGTTTGATATGTGGCAGTTCTTTTTCTTTGCCACCGGGCCATTTAATAATGGGCTTGAGGGCTTGTCCTGCTTTAGGCGCGAGCGTTTGTATTTCTTCTTCTGCAAAAAGTGTTTGTTGCATAGTTGCATTTTTTATTCGTTTCTCTGCTGCTTGGTAGTATTCGGGGGCTATTTCAAAGCCTATAAATTTGCGTCCCAATTCGAGGGCAGCAACCCCCGTTGAGCCTACTCCCATAAAAGGGTCGAAAATAACATCGTTTTCGTTGCTCGCTATGGTTATCAGTTTTTTGAGTACGGCTACCGGTTTTTGTGCCGGGTGCTTTGGGTCTTGCAGTCTTTCGGGGCGCATACAAATGCTACTCTCCACAAAATTGTGCATTTCGGCTTGGCTGATAAAGTTCCATGTATGCCCTTTGTTCCAACAAGTGTACACCAACTCGCAACTATTGAGAAAACCCGCTTTGAAAACTTTGGGTGCAGGGTTGGTCTTGTGCCACACCATAAAATTGGTAGCGTCAAATTTATGGTCTAACAGGTCATACCACTTGCCGATTTGATTGTATGATGTGAATATAAATAAATTCCCATTCGGCTTTAAGATACGCAAGAAATCGTTTATCCACTCTTCGGGCTTAAACTCAATCAAGTCCCATGGCGCAAGGTCATTATTCATTGCAGAGCGTCCGGGGAGAGGTATATTTCCGGTAGAGTGTTGTGCAAGGTTGTAAGGCGGGTCGGTCAGGATAAAATCAATGCTATGGTCGGGTATTTTCTTGATTAATTCGTGGCTATCGCCTTGTGCAATATGATATGGGGTCTGCTTATTCGGCATTAGGCAGGTATGCTTTTTTGATTTTGGCTAATGCTTCGATAATGAGATGGGCATTCTTTTTGTACTCGTCAAGCACTATTTCGTAACCTCGAGAGGACTTGCATACCATATTCCAAAATGCACTGCTGATAAGCAATTCGTCTTTGGCAAAGAATTGCAGCACGCGTCCTTGTGTCCAAGGTTTACCCTCTCCGTAACGATTGTAGGCGGTTGCAAAACATATCTTAATTTTATCCTCCGAGCCGAGCGAGTTTGCCAAAATACAATACTGTTCAAGCAATGCTTCTTTTTCGGAACGAGCCTTCTTGTTGTCAAGGTCGCCACCGATTTTGAGTTCTATCAAATAGTGCATACCAGTTTCGGGGTCTTTCAGATAGTAGTCGCTCTCGTGGCGTTTGCTATGTCCCGAATGAGGCGTTTTGCGGTTTATGATGCCTAAATAGTCCGCCACTTGCGGCTTGATATGTTGTGCGCCTTTTGTGTTCTTGTATCGCTCCAAAAGTTCGGCAATATAGTCTGTTTGCTCCTGATAGATATTCCCCTCCACATGTTGGCTAACCTCGTAATGCAGTTTGGCAATTTGTATCGCCATTTTCTCAAGCATATTCCCAAGGCTGCTGTCAAGCGACCGAGCAAGCGCAGAATAATACTGAATATCAGCACCTAAGGCAGCAATGAAAACATTGTGTATTTTCATATTGATAGTGCCTTCTTCGTCATCAACCTCCGACAAGTGTCGGTCACTAAATCCGGAAGCATAAGCCTCTACATACGAAGCGACAACGGCACGAATGGCTTTTTCGTTGTCAATGTTGGTTGCAGGAGTGAACAAATCCATAAGGTTACAATTTTTCCAAATTAAGGCACAAAGTTACGGAGAAATCGGCATATACGCAAATAACTGCTTCGAAATAAGTCGAAGACATCTACTTTGTACATTAGATGTATCGATTCATTCGGTTGATGATTTTGCGGGTTTGCTCGTCGCTTAAATGGTATTTTTCGCCCGTAATGATGTATTTTTCCATTTGCGAAAGCGGTTTTTGCAGTTTGGAAAGCCTTCGCCGTTGCGCCTCGGGCGATGTGTCAAGGCTGTCGAAAAACTGCACTATATCGTACCATACAAGTATATTCTGCGGCAAAATACGATACTTGGTAAGCGTGGCTATCGTGGTACGCGGGATTTTCAAAAACAGGTCTTTGAGTTGCATTTTTGCTAATGTGTAATGTGTAATTTTTAATGTGTAATTGCGTTCTACTTAATTCACACGCAGTCACAAACACAAAGTCATCAACACGAAGCGACAGCGCAGTCAAAAACACGCAAGTCATCAACAGTTGCTATGGAGTTCGTATAGTGTTTGTATAGTGTTCGTATAGCGGAATGCA
>CAVKVE010000196.1:0-2969 GCA_963659655.1 Bacteroidaceae bacterium
TCGAAATGAAAAACGGCAAAGTAGGCAGATTGTCCGACCACCAGAAAGAACTCATTCCCCGCCTGCAAGCCTACGGCAACAAGGTGGTCGTCTGCCACACGATGGCGGAGTTCCGCCACGAGGTGGAAACATACCTGCGAGAATAAAGCATAACACACACAAATACCCCAAATCCATGAAAAGCCAAATTCTCCACCACATTCTGCAAGTAGTATCGGACTACTGCGAGACATCCCCCGAAACCATTCAAGGCAAGTGCAAGCCGACAGAGGTTTTGTACGCCCGCACGCTGTTTGTGTGGTTCTGCCACCAGTACGGGATATGCGCCAACGACATCGCTCGTTTTCTCAACCGCAAGCATACCGAGACCATCTATGCCTACCTTGCCAATTACCATATCTACAAGCGTGCCTCCGCCACTTTCCGACTAATTGCCCAACATATAGCCAACAAGTTGTCGGCAACTCTCCATGAACCATAGTGTCCGCGTCACCAATACGCCGTACCTTTGCAGTGTCGAAACAGTCATCGTTTCGATACCAATCGCCAAAGGGATAAGAGGCGGCAAAAACACACCATTATGGCAGAACTAACTCCGTCCGATGTTATGATGATGACCAAACATCACAACTCACATGGACAAAGCGCAACGGCAATCGGTTTGGCTGCAGGTCTTGGTGGCGGTGCATTGCTGCTCGCCATCGGTCTCGGCTGGGGTATTAACAAGGCATCCGAGGCTCGTGCCAAAGCTGCAGAGCAGGCAGTGGCAGGAAACAAAGACGCACTCAATCTTGTGTCGCAGTTCGCCCTGAGCGAGCGCACCTCCCGCGAGACTTGGCAGAACTTGCAGACCCCGACCGTCAAGCAGTATGTCGATGTCCAATCGCAAGCAACCTCCAATCCGAGCGTCAGCGCAAACGCCGTAGCCGAAGCCGTGGCGTATGCTTTGGCACAGAACAACAACAGCGGTATCAACTCCGCTATTGGAAGCGAGAACTTCCTGCGCGTACAACGCTATTCCGCTCCGCAACCATGCGGGTGCGACACTTGCGGCAACTAACCATTGTAGGTGGGGACAGAGTGTCCCTACCTACTTTTTTAATCGAAAAGAACCATGGCACTATTCGGAAACAAAATCACCTACGACACAACGCTCCTGCAGACCACATCCAAGGATGCGCTCAAACGCTCGGCTCTGCTTGTCTGCGGAGGCGATGTCAAAGCCGCCACCGAGGTCTGCGAGTACTTCATGAAAGATATGCCCAATATGCCCGACTACGACCCGCCAACCACCTCTGCCCTCACGCAAGCCAAAGATACGGCACTCGGCGTACTCGGTTGGATAGATGGCAACCAAGACAAGGTACTCAGCTACTACAACCTCCTGCGCACCCTTGTGGGCAAAGCGAGCGTGTCTATCCCCACTGCACCTGCCGATGTGCCACCCATACCCTAACGCCATATTATGCTGCAACCCTACAAGATAGATATGTATGTCTATGCCGAGAGCCAAGACGAGGCGGACAAGTTGGCACAAGCCCTGAAAGCCTTTGTCAATCAGCAGCGGGAGCGAGGCGTAGCCGTCACGGCGCAGAGACTAAACGCCCTGCTCTGTCAGTGGGGCAACAACCCGATAATCACTAATTTTCTACACTAATGGAAACGAAACAACCCCGCACGATATTCGATTGCATCAACGAGAATATCGTTACCATGTCGGAGGACATGAACACCATGCACGAGAAAGTGGACAAACTCACCGAGATGGTCGGTGTGCTGTATGCCTCACTCGTACCCGTCCAAGAGGAAGAGCCTAATGCTGTCGGCGATACTTCCGATATAGAGTAAATAGGCAGCAGCCACTCTTTAACAGACAAAGAGTATGAATAAAATCCAATCGCCCATTATCACGCCCGTTTTGGCAGCGGGCAGTACGGCAAGCCCGTACTACTACCAACTCAACATCACGCAGCGGCTCTGCTTTCCGACCTGCGCAGAGAACACACCCGTCTTCGCCCCGCAGTTCTCGTTGGTCAGTGTGTCGCAGGTAGGCACGGGGCAGTACGCAGCCACTATCCGAGTACAAGGTATTATCTCCTATGTGCCATGCAATGGCGGCTGCTGCAGCACAAAGTCACAACCGCTCAACGGCACTTGCACCATTCCTATTGCCTCGACAACCGCCCCGACGGCAGTCACGATAACGGCAGGGGCAACAGTCAACGCCGTATCCACATCTGCGTGCCAATCGTGCAGTCGCACCTTTGTGAGCGAGACCCCATTGAGTATTGCCGTCACAGCAGGCTAATCCCGAAGCACTCCCGAAGCAAGAAAGAAAAGATGACAGCGATACTGATAGCAATAGCGGTGATGATGTCGGCAACGATAGGCGTACACTTAGATCTGCCACAGGCGATAGTGTCTGTGGCAGGCAAGGTGTGCAAGTGTCCCAAATGCCTATCGTTCTGGGCAACGCTCGCCACTTTGTGGTTGGCAGACCGAACGGGATGGGCAGAGTGCAACATAGTAGCCGCTATTCTGCTATCGCTCGCAATGGCGTACTTATCGAACTGGTTCGGTATCCTGTTGGTATGGCTGAACCACAAATACACAGACCTATGGCAACGACTAAACAAATAACGACAAGCAAGCCAGAACCCAGAGCAGACACAACAAAGAAAGAATCCAAGGATATCGTTCTGCCGAAGCAGTCCCTTATATTCACGGGCATAGGCAAGTACCACGATTCAGGCGGCGAGTACCACCCTCTCCCACGATTCCAAGGTGGCTGTAAACACTGCTAATTCGACCGCCAAAAACAAAGAAAATCGCCAAATCCCGTCAAAATCCCGTCAAAATGAGGGATAGAAAAATGCCAAGTAACTAATAATCAGTTACTTGGCATTCGTATGTTGTGATCCATGCAGGACGCAAGGGCGTGGGGACACAGATAAACACATAACAGCAAA
>CAVKVE010000197.1:0-2929 GCA_963659655.1 Bacteroidaceae bacterium
TGGGACTTCAACGGCACTCCGGTACAGATGTTCATTCGAGCAAAGTAAGTATATATTACTCCATCCGAGAGCAGTGTTTCGCCACACTGTTCTCGGATTTCTATCTTTCTCGTTTGTTTTATTCCTATTCCTTTCTATTTCAATTCTGGCTTTTGTTTATTTTGTAGTCGTATGTTATTCAATTCGATTGAGTTTGCGGTGTTTCTGCCGATCGTGTTTCTGCTCTTTTGGTTTGTGTTCGATTATGCCCTGCGGGGCTGTAAGCGGCAGTTGCTTTGGCAGAACCTATTCGTTGTCGTGGCGAGTTATGTCTTTTATGGTTGGTGGGATTGGCGTTTCCTTATCCTTATTGCGTTCACTACCCTCTGCTCGTACTTGAGCGGACTGCTCATTGAGCGTGGCTTTCGTGCCGAGAAGTGCGAAGAGGATATACCCATAGGGGGGGGTATTCCTTCGCAGAGTATCAATGAGTTATGCGATAATCCAGGGCAACCGATAAGCCATAATACACCCCTATTAAGCAGTACCGAGGAACAACAAGTATTTGCCCATTCGCAACCGATAGACAATCATTCCGAGCAACAATCAAGCCACCAAAAGATACAGCGGCTGTGGCGTAATCCTAAATTGTGGTTGTGGCTGAATATCGTTCTTAATTTGGCTATTCTCGGTACTTTCAAGTACTACGATTTCTTTGCGCAGTCTTTTGCTCAACTATTCGGGCTGCAAACCGACCATCTGCTTTTGCATTTGATTCTGCCCGTGGGCATTAGTTTCTATACTTTTCAAGCCCTTTCGTACTCTATCGATGTCTATCGGCGGCAGATAGCTGCCACACAGGATATCATAGCATTTGCGGCGTTTCTCGGGTTCTTTCCATTGCTCGTAGCAGGTCCTATCGAACGGGCGACCAATCTGCTTCCGCAGTTCCAAGCGCGGCGGCACTTCGACAATGCGCAGGCGGTGGATGGCATGCGGCAAATCCTTTGGGGCTTGTTCAAAAAGATAGTCGTTGCGGACAACTGCGCCACTTATGTGGATAAGGTCTTTGCAGACTATGCCTCCTATTCGGGCAGCACCTTGGTTTTAGCGGCGATGCTTTTCACCATACAGATTTACGGCGACTTTTCCGGCTACTCGGACATAGCGTTAGGTACCTCCAAACTCTTTGGTATCCGTGCGATGCGGAACTTCAATGTACCGTATTTCTCGCGGGATATTGCCGAGTTTTGGCGGCGGTGGCATATCTCGCTGACCACTTGGTTTCGGGATTATGTGTATATTCCGTTGGGCGGAAGTCGCCCGACCGTGCCGGAGCGTGTGCAGCACAAAGAGGCATATAAGCGGGCAGTGATAGTGCGCAATACTTTTGTGATATTCCTGCTGTCGGGTTTCTGGCACGGTGCGAATTGGACTTTTGTGCTGTGGGGTGCGTACCATGCGCTGCTTTTCATGCCGCTGATACTGCTCGGCAAGAACCGCCGTTACCGCGACACCGTAGCGACCTATACGGCAGCGGACGGATCGGTGCGCTGCCGCTTGCTGCCCTCGTGGCGGGAGGCAGGGCAAATGGTACTGACTTTTGCGCTTGCTGCTTTGGGGTGGATTCTATTCCGTGCAGACACCATTGGGGAGGCGTTTGGTTATCTTGCCCATATTCCACACCGCTCATTGCTGACGGTGCCTTTTCTAATAAACAGGGCGTTCTATATTCCGTTGTTTTGCTCTATATTGTTGCTATTCTGTGTAGAATGGTGCAATCGCACACGGGGTGGCGTACTGACTATGGCACATATTCATAATAAGGCAGTGCGATGGCTGCTCTATCTCGGACTGATTATGGTTATTGCCGTATTTGGAGAGTTTGAACAGGTGCAGTTTATCTATTTCCAATTCTAAGTTGATCGAATTCCTTTTCCAAAGATGAAGAAATTCCTTGTAAATGTTACTTTGTTTGCGGCGATACTGCTATGCATAGCGATTGCCGCCGATTGCCATAAATCCCGCCAACTACGGCAGAGCAAAGACCGGATGTATGCCGGTTGGAACGATATTTATAACGACACCACTCGGTACGACTTGGTTATCAATGGCAGTTCTCGTGCATGGGTGCAATTCGACCCACACATATTGGATAGCATACTACATATCAACTCGTATAATTTGGGGATTGACGGTAGTTGTATCAACAGGCAAGTGGTAAAATATAACAAATACTGCGAACGACATGGGAAACCACACTATTTGATACAGAATATTGATTGGGCAACTTTGGACTGTCATATCGGATACGAACGCAATCAGTATTTTCCCTATTTCTTTTTTGACAGAGAACTTATGCGAGAAATGGACAAATACGAGCACTTTTCGTTTTTTGAGAAATATATCCCATACTATCGTTATTTCGGTATGGAGCCATCTCCTTATGTAAACGAGGTAAATAAAGGATATGGAGGGAAAGATTGGACTTGGGATGGCACCGAATTTGAAAAACAGGATAGCATTCCATTGAGTGCGGATATAGATATGATACGCTTGTTTTCCACTTTCTTAGCAAAACAGAAAGCAGCAGGAACACAAGTACTATTAGTGTACTCACCAGCATATCATGGTATTATAGACAAACTCACAAAAGTTGACAGAATGTACTCTCTATTTGATTCTATTGCGGGATTATACGACATTCCGATACTCAATTACTTGGAAAAGCCACTATGTTATGATACAGCCTATTTCTATAATGCTATGCATCTCAACCGTACAGGAGCAGAAATTTTTACTACTCAATTAGCCAATGATATAGATTCCATTGGATTTATTCAAAGGTAGTTTTTATTACATATTGGTAACGAGTGTTCCTGTGTATTTATATTTTATTCGGTCATTTTTCGACAAGAAATGGCCGAATGTATTATTATTGCACCCTAAA
>CAVKVE010000198.1:0-2926 GCA_963659655.1 Bacteroidaceae bacterium
CTTTGCGGAAGTTCTCTGCGTGCAGTATCAGCTCCACCGTACGCTTAGCCACCACATGGATGTTGATTATTTCGCCTTTGGGCAAGAATATATCTACGGTTGGATCCACATGAATCAAGTCATATCCGGCCAAGATAGCAGCCTCGTACGATTTTTTTACCCCATTCATAGCACGCTCCGTATCCCAACGCTCAATCGATTGTTTGTCTTTGAGCCAGGGTCCTCCGTGGTCTATTGCCACCACATATTGACCGGTATAATGCACCGCCTCTGCCTCACGGCGCAGTACTTTCGTAAATTCCGCTTGTGTCATGCCCGTATAGCCTCCATCGCAATCCACCTGATTGAGGGTCGTAGCGAAATAGATAGGAGCATTATTGCGTTTTGCCGCACGGAACGACGCACGAATAACGGACAGCGAGTTCGGGCAGGCAGCAAACAATGTGCGAGGCACACCCGTTTTCTCTTTCAGTTCCTCCATTACACGGAGTATATTCTCTGTTTTAGGCATAGTATTTTGAGATTTAATTGGTTACACTTTAGGCTCTTACACCATAAATAGTTTTGGAATAGGAATAGGAATAGGAATAGGAATAGGAATAGGAATAGAAATAAGGACAGGAACAATAAAATTAAGAAGCCCCCCTCGCGTGGCAATCGATTATCATCCCACCACGCATGTTAATTGTTAACTGTTAATTGTATATCTTCACTCCTTCCACTACTCGGCTGATATTGCCCGACACCGATGGCGTATCCGGATTCAGTCCGTGTGCCAACGAAGTGTAGTATCCCAGCAGCTGCCCTACCAACACATAAGGTACCAGTCCATAGATACTTGTTTCGCCACTGCTATATGGCATCACCACTTGCAAGTCTTCGCGCACTCCGGCAATCTCTATCCGTTTCCCGGCAATCACTATTACTTGCGCCACCAACTTGTTGTTTGCATCCACTTGTTGCACCAAGTCACGCTCGTATCGTTGTATTTCCTCTTTGTCCTGCATCAGATAGACCACTAACGAGCGGTCATTCACAACAGCTTTCGGACCATGGCGGAATCCCAAGAAACTATCAAACTTGCAGACTACCGCACCATCCGTCAGTTCTTGCAACTTCAGATGGCATTCCTCGGCAATCCCCTTCATCGGTCCTGAGCCCAAGAACACCGCACGCTCAAAGGGTCGAGTGGCTATCCGATGCAGTTCCTCTTCGTATTGATCAATGATCACTTGTGCATTCGCAGCAGTACGCTCCACAGCCTCCTTTTCATTCTCAATATAGTCTATACGGCTCAGCATCAAGCAGGTCAGCAGCATGGTCGAGAAACTGCTTGTCATAGCCAGGCTCTTGTCATCCGTCTCTTCGGGAAGCAGCAGTGTCAGCACATTTTCCGCTTTTCCGGTCTGCGCCAGGTGTCCGTTACGATTACAGGTTATATATATATGTGCTATCTGCGGACATAGCTGATTCGCCAATTCTACGGCAGCCACACTCTCCGGACTATTTCCCGAACGGGCAAAACTTATCAACAGCAGCGGCTTTTGCGCATCTAGATAGTTCGCCGCATTGGTCACAAGGTCGGTTGTTGCCACGGCTCGCACATTTTCCCACTCCTTTCGCAACACAGGCGCAATCGCATCGCCAATAAAAGCCGAAGTTCCTGCACCGGTCAAAACGATTTCCGTTTCTGCCGTCTTATACTTTGCCAGAAAAGTACGAATATCTTCTTTCTGCGCCACCAATGCATCATATTCCTTCAACCAAGCAGAAGGTTGTTGCAAAATCTCTTTGTGTGTAAAAGTGTCCATCATAGTAAAATAGGATTGATTTTGACTCTCTAATTTATGGTCCTAATTGTCTCTTGACGGCGCAAAATTACTACATCCGCGCAACAATAATTCTGCCAACTTATATGTTGAAAAACATATATATGGGGGGGGGTATTGCAACTTATTGAATTTCAGCACATTACAACACATAAATAAATTTATTTTCCCTTTTGAAACCTTTCGAAACTTACTGCCATTTCGAAACAATTTGTAAGTATTGAAAAAACAGAGTACTTTTGTGATACTTTCGAAAGCGGCAGTACTTTCGAAACGAAACAATCCTTATTTATTCACACCCCAAATCATCGTATCATGACATCGCTTACCGCCGCATCTGCAAAAGGTCGCCGTGCAATGATTCTCAGTCTATTAGAGAACAATAACGAAGTATCTGTCACCGAACTGAGCCAGACGCTACACACCTCAGAAGTAACCATTCGGAAAGACCTCACCACTCTCCAGAATCGAAACCTACTCATCCGTACACGAGGCGGTGCTATCCGTCGTCCCATAGAAAACCCGAACGAAGACACTGCCATCGGGCAGAAGCGCATGTTCAACTTCAAAGAAAAAGAGAAAATCGGTATATTGGCAACCAAACTTATCGAGGAGGGCGACAATATTATGCTCGATTCCGGCACTACAACGCTCGAGATAGCCAAACATTTAGACCGTTTCAACAACCTTACGATTCTGACAAACGCTATGAACATCGCCACCGAGTTGATGCGCTACAAGCGTTTCACGGTCATCATCTTAGGCGGACATGTGCGTATCAACAGCCATTCCACGGTAGGGCCTCTTGCCCTCAATACGCTTAACAATTTCTCGAATTACAAGCTTTTTTTGGGTGTAGATTCTTTCTCGCTTGAGGAGGGCATATCTACGCCGAGCCTCGAGGAGGCGATGCTCAACCAAGCTATGATAGAGCGTGCTCGGCAGACCATCGCCGTTTTCGATTCTTCGAAATTCAACAAGCGCAGTTTCTGCCATATTGTAGATGTCGATAAGATACAAGCTATCGTGACAGACAACGGCCTCCCGCAAGGTATGTCCACCCATCTCCGTGACCGCAACATCCGCCTCTACCTCGC
>CAVKVE010000199.1:0-2884 GCA_963659655.1 Bacteroidaceae bacterium
ACGAGATGGAAGCCGCAGGCGCGGTGTTCCTGCCTATGGGCGGCTGGCGCAATGGCACGGCGATGGAGAAGACACAGGGCGGAAGCTATTGGACGGCTGAGGCGTCCAACTATATAGCCGTAACCTTTACTGATGAACTGTTGATGTTGCGCAATGGTACGACGGCTTACTTGGCTCGCAATGTCCGCTTGGTGAAAGATGTGGTAAAGTATGACATCCATGCTGTACCTTTGACACACAAACTTCTCAACCCCGCAGAGAGCGACCAATACGGCACCATCAAACTGAGTACTACCAAAGCAGAACCAGGCACAGAGGTATATGTTACAGTCGTTCCGAAACCCGGATGTACATTGGTTGACTTCGAATTAATCGAAATGTCATCAGGGGATGCTCCTGACTCCTATATGGTAAACGATACCACCCACTGTTTCATCATGCCGGAAGAGGAAGTGGAGGTAAGAGCCCTGTTTATGTACACATCTCGTTATGTCGAGCGGACAATATCGATAGCCGAAGATAAATATGTTTGTTTCACACCGGGAAACCTTATTGCCGATAACTCGACATCTTCTAAGTACTTCTATGTGGCAGATCACCAATTCGATTATATCGGCACCGATAATATCAAGACCGACGCAAGTGGCAAAAAATCACTGGGTGAATTTATCGACCTCTTCGGCTGGAGCGGTGGTCAAACGGCTACAAAATGGGGTATCAGTACCAACCAAAATGTAGCCAACTATAAGGGTGACTTTGAGGATTGGGGGAACAACAAACTTCGTAAGTTCCGTGGTGACAGTTGGAATTATGGACACCAATGCCGTACCCTCTCGCCGGAAGAGTGGGAATATATATTCTACACCCGCACCAATGCCAAGGCACTCCGCGGCATGGCTACAATAGACGGCATCAAGGGTATAGTCATCTTGCCGGACGACTGGACAACTCCGGAAGGTCTCCAATGGAAAGACACACTCGGCGTATATGACGAGAACACCTACGACTATGTGCAATGGAGCCAAATGGAAGCCGCAGGAGCCGTATTCTTGCCGGCTGCAGGCTCTCGCTCGGGGACCACGGTGACAGGTGCCAACACCGACCTGAAATACCACACCAATTCAGGTTCAAACACAGTAATGCAAACCGTTCAGTACGATCCCGTCGGAAAGAAGATGACTTCATACGAATTTGCGGATCTCTATATCGGCTGCCCCGTGCGCTTGGCATTCGATGTGGCTATCTACGATATCACGCTGACAACACCCAAGAACGGTACACTGACAGTTGACACACTCAAAGCCAAGTTCCCCGATGTGATAACCATCACCGCAACACCCGACGAGAACTGCAAACTCTACTCACTGACCGTACTCAATGGCGTCATACCTGTACCGGTCACCAAAATCGACGACACACACTACCGGTTCGACATGCCGAACGCACCTGTCACCATCTCTGCGTTCTTCAGTTATGAAAGCCAATACCAACCCAAAGCAATATCCGTGGCAGCAGACCGGAAAGTACTCTTCGCAGAAGGTAACTTGATAAAACAAGAAAACACTCCCGACAACCCATGGACATTCGCCGGACACCAGGCATACACAGTGGGATACAACAATATCTACTATGTCAACCAGACGCCTATGAGTGCCAACAAGGATGAGTTCGATATGTTCTCGTGGAGTACCGGAAAACAAAAGTATGGCACGAACATAAAAACCTCTTCAGACGCACAACACTCCGGTGACTTCCTCGACTGGGGTACGAATATCATCAATGGACAACCGGCTGACACATGGTACACACCAACGGCTACGGAATGGAAATATATTCTCGAAACGCGTGCGGATGCGGATAAACTATACGGAGGGGCTGTCATCGACGGTGTAACAGGACTGGTTATACTGCCCGACGAGTGGGTAACACCGGAAGACCTGACTTGGAATGCAACCTTGCAAAGCAACCAAAACATCTATACAGCCGCACAGTGGGCGGGAATGGAAGCCGCAGGAGCCGTGTTCCTGCCGTTTGCAGGATTCCGTAATCAACAGGATATAATAGGTTACGGAACACAATTCTCCTACCGTGTGGATAGTATAACGCCTTCGGGCGAACTGCTCGCGATGACACGGAAATCTACAAAAGCCGGTCCAATAATAGATTTTAGTACCACATATAAGTATATCGGTATGCCTGTCCGTCTGGCTAAAGATATATCGGAATATCCTATCACGATGGGTGAAGTGAAGAATGGTACACTCTCCATCGATAAAACCACAGCGGGTGTAGGGGACATCGTCACCGTCACACTAACACCCGATGAGGCATGCATCTTCCGCTCTATCAGTATCGTCTGCGGAAC
The DNA here is from genome assembly GCA_963659655.1 of Bacteroidaceae bacterium. Taxonomy (GTDB): domain Bacteria; phylum Bacteroidota; class Bacteroidia; order Bacteroidales; family Paludibacteraceae; genus Colicola. Next base: position 2,366 of record CAVKVE010000199.1, read on the forward strand.
AAAAACCGTTAACTTCACACGGGTCAACGACAACACCTGTCAGTTCATCATGCCAAGAGGTACGGTAACTGTCTCCGCCCTCTTCGTCTGCCCGCAACAGTATGTCATGCGACCCTTCTCCGTGGCGGCAGACAAACAGGTGCTTATCGCTTCTGGAAACCTGCAATATACCCAAAGCACCAAATCATGGGCTTTCGCTGAGTTCCAGTACGACACCTTGGGGACAAAGAACATCACGACCAATGGCACCACGGCAACCCTCGCCGACAAGATAGACCTCTTCGGATGGGGAACAGGCAATGCTCCTACCAAAGTAAGTACGACCTCTTTGAATTATGCCACATTTACCGATTGGGGAACGAATCCGATAGGCAACGACGCAGCCAACACATGGCGTACGCCAACTTATCCGGAATGGGCATACCTGCTCAAGGCGCGTGAGAACGCTACCGATCTCCATGGATATGCCACGGTCAATGGTACGACCGGAGCCGTGCTGCTGCCGGACGATTGGACCAC
>CAVKVE010000200.1:0-2882 GCA_963659655.1 Bacteroidaceae bacterium
GTTTCCGCCCCCGCAGGCACACAGAACGCCATCATCACTCCGATTAAAAGCACTAAAGAGTAGAATTTCTTCATATCGTTATAAGGAATTAATTTCGTATGATTATAGAATTATCTTTCAAAAAAAACAGCCTCCGCTACCGGGCGTATAGCCCTCGCCGGCGAGCCGGCATTTAGAATTATCTTTTCAAAAAAACAGCCTCCACCACCCTTCCAAAAAGAGGGGATGACGGCTGTGCAGCCGTCATCCCCGTCTATTTTTATCTTCCGATTGCGCTTTTCACGCTCTTTCGCATACCCTGTTTCTTCATTCGCAGGCTGCGAGTTCGCACGATTCGAGCCGACACACACAGCCCTGCCATGGCAGACAGGGTCATACACGCATTACAGGAGGCGCTATTACGGGTGTAAGAATTCATCTCGTTGGTGGTGAGATTACATATATCAGTACCGAATTGGTCTATTCGACCTGAGAATCCATTGTCCTTAAAAAAACGCCACAAAATTACTACATTTCTCCGACCCCTGCAAACCAAAATTATTATTTTTCTGTTAAGGAGACTTCTATAAATTCCCCTTAAATCAATCCCCTCCCCCGCAGCGTCTTTTGCAATGCCTTTTGCCGTGTCTTTTCCATGGTCGTATAGTTCATTGCCCCACTTTTCCCCCCTCTATTCCGCCCCACCCCTTGCAGATATTGAGAAATAGCGGTACTTTTGTGCCGCAAATCGTTCTCTCTATGCCGACCACCGTCACCGCCATCGTTCTCAGTCTGCAGCCTTATAGCGACAAGGCGCACATCCTGCACGCCTACACCCGTGAGGGCGGTCGTGTCAACTATATGGTCTATGGACTCGGTCGCAAGAAGAACGCCGCTCAGTATGCGCCCCTATCGTTGGTCGAGATTGTCGAATCCGGTTCTCCTTCCCGCACCCTGCGCACCCTCAAGCAGTCCCGTCTGCTCTATGTGCCGAGCCATACGATGACCGATATGCGCCGTCAGAGCGTGGCGTTGTTCATGGCAGAGGTGCTGTACCGCACCCTTCGCCACCCGATGGAAGACCCCAATCTCTTTGCCTATTTGGAGCAGACCGTGCAGACGCTCGACCAATGCGATGAGCCGGAAAACCTGCATTTGCAGTTCCTGATCGGGCTTGCTTCCCTTTTGGGTTTTGCCATCGACGAGGAGGCTCGCCCCGATTTGGTAGCCATGCCTGCCAACCGTGCCGAGCGCCAAGCTCGCCTGCAAGCACTTTGCGACTATTTTGCCACCCATATCGATGATTGGCAGTCGCCCCGTTCCCTTCCTATTTTGATGGAAATTTTCGACTGAAAGCCAAAAATCCGCCTCTCAGTTGCGTACCCCGCAGAAAATGAGTACCTTTGTGGGCTTTTATGAAAAAATAACACAACTAAGCATGGCACGCACAGAAATTTCCACATTGGGCGAATTTGGACTCATCCGACGCCTCACCAAAGACCTAATCCCGAAGCAGCACTCTACCAAGAAGGGGGTTGGCGACGATGCAGCCGTTATGGACTACGGCACGGACCGCTGCCTCGTCACGAGCGATATGCTCCTCGAGGGCATCCATTTCAATCTCGAATATGTACCTCTCAAGCACCTCGGCTATAAGGCAGCCGTGGTCAACTTCTCCGATATATACGCTATGAACGGTACGCCCACGCAGATTACAGTGTCTGTGGGCATTAGCCGCCGTTTCTCCGTCGAGGATATGGACGAGCTCTTCGGCGGTATCCGCTTGGCGTGCGAGCGCTATGGCGTCGATTTGGTGGGTGGCGACACCTGCGCTTCCATGACGGGGCTGACTATCTCCATCACCTGTTTGGGAACCGCCAAGGCAGAGAACATTGTCTATCGCAATGGCGCCAAACGAAACGACCTTATCTGCGTGTCGGGCAATCTCGGCACCGCCTATATGGGTCTGCAACTGCTCGAGCGGGAACGCCTCGTAGCAGCCAACAATGCCAACACAACGCCCGCATTTGAGGGGCGTGAGTACCTGCTTGAGCGCCAGCTGAAGCCGGAGGCACGCCGAGATATTATCGCGGCGCTGCGCAAGGCAGGCGTCAAGCCGACCGCTATGATGGATGTGTCCGACGGCCTGTCTTCCGAGTTGCTGCATATCTGCTCGCAGTCGGGTGTCGGCTGTGCGGTCTATGAGGACAAGCTGCCTATCGACTACCAAGCCGCAGCCCTTGCCGAAGAGATGAATTTGAATATCGTCACTTGTGCGCTCAATGGCGGCGAGGACTACGAGTTGCTCTTCACTTGCGACATCAACGACTACGAAAAACTCGTACCGATTGAGGATTTGTATATCATCGGACATATCACCAAGCCCGAGTATGGTACCAACCTTATCGGGCGCAATGGCGAAGAGTTGGCGCTGCGTGCGCAGGGGTGGAACGCATTCACAGAGGAGGCAGCGAAATGAAACCGGTAAAACTGTTCTTGACCGATGTAGATGGCTGCATGACGGACGGCGGCATGTACTATTCCGCCAATGGCGATGAGCTGAAACGCTTCTGCGTCTATGATGGTATGGGTATCGTGCGTTTGCGCAAGGCGGGCATTCCTTGTGGTATTCTCACCAGCGAGACCACAGAGATTGTGGCAGCCCGTGCCCGCAAATTAGGGATCGAGTACCTGCGCATGGGCGTAGGGCGTCAGGTAGATAATGTGCGCCAGACCAAACTCGAAGCTGCGCAGGAGATTTGTGCCGAGTTGGGCATTACTTTGGAGGAGGTTTGTTTCGTGGGGGATGATGTGAATGATCTCGACCTTTTGGAGGCGGTCGGCACCCCTTGTTGCCCTACCAACGCCGAAGGTAGAATTAAGAAAGTCCCCGGAATCATCCA
>CAVKVE010000201.1:0-2867 GCA_963659655.1 Bacteroidaceae bacterium
GCCTTCTTGCGGAGGCGGAGAAGCGCATACCCTAACGAGAACAACAAGAGCGGGAGAACGGCATCACCGATGGGATAGCCGTTCGGTTGGTCTTTGTCTGGATCTACATTCGGGTTGTCCGGCGTATCTTCATCACTATTCAAAGAAGACATCGATATACCTGGCTGCACGGCTTGTCCATCCATACCAATAGTAGGTGTGGTGGAAATAGCACGGAAACCGGTAACCGTTGTTTGCGGAGTGGTTTGCTCGTTGAGCATAGGGCTGGTGGAGCGCATGGGCAATATGGTTTGCGCCGACAAAGACAGGCTCAAGAGCAGAGAAGAGAGCAATATAAAGGTTCTAATTTTCATTTCAGTAGGTATATGGGTGGTTTATTGTACTATTTTGTGCAAGAGGTTGGTTTGCTCGCCAAAGGCGTGAACAAGATAGACACCGTTGGCGTTTGGAGTATCAATACGAATCATGCTTTCACTCGAACGACGCTCGGTAACGATACGGCCTGCGGCATCGTAGATATCAATGGTCAGCACCTCGCCTGCGGGGTTGCTCAACTGCAAGCGGTCACCATACTGAACGACCTCTACAAGGCTTGTAGTGGTCTTGTCGTCGATAGGCACGGCCGAGATATAGAAACGATTGCGCTCTGTGGTGTCGGCAACGGCAAACGAATAGGTGTTGTAGCTGTTGATAAGCGTAGAGCGACGCAAAAGCGCATCGTTGAGATAGAGCATACGGTCGCCGCTATAACCAAACGAGAACGTGCAGGTTTCGCTGCTGCCGCCACGGTATGCCAAATGGGTGTTGTCGACATCCTGAACGGCTAAAATAGCCATATTGCCCAACTCGGAAAGCGCAAACAGCGTGGGCGCATACTGGCGGTCGTTGAAATAGAGCTGCGGTGCATCGTAGCCGTTGTCGTACGCATCGCTAAACATATCGTCCTCCATCAAATAGAGCGAGGCTTCGGAGCGATTGTCCGCCAAAGTGATACGCATGGTGGAAACTTTCTTGTAGGAACTCTCAGGCTTGCCAAAGGTCTCGCCTGCATGAGCCCATGCGTCGTCGCCGTCAAGCTCTTCGTTGGACTCGGTATAGCGCTGAGGCGCACGCAGCGGGGTATTGATGTCCTTAGCCGGAATACCATGTACCAAGCGGGTGTAATCGAGCGTGAATACTGTGTCCTTAGTGGTTTTGACATAGAACGCCTGCATAGCCGGAATAACTGTAGGACCGGTATAGGTGTCTTGGATGACCAAGGAAGGCGTGATAGTGGTCCAAGTACCCGGTGCTGTGTTGGTATATTCGCCCTTGCTCGGGTTGCCCTTATTATCATCTTTTCCGCTGTTGTAGATATGAATGTAGGGAGAGATAGCAGAACCGAAATCAGCAGCCGTGAAATTGCCAATCTGCAGCGGAGCTGTCCACGAGTTACCGATGATATTAAGCCCCTGCTTGCCGTTGGTGGACTGAGCAGTGACAGTGATATGCTTGGTCTCGGTGGTGTTGAGATTGCCTTGCAGGGTGTAGGTCTTTTTCTCGTTTTGGCTGATACCATCGCTCAAACCGACACCTTCGAAGCCATAAATCTTGCTATAGTCGGCACGGCGCTCCCATTTGCTGGTTGTCGTAAGGGACTCTTTCCATACATAGGTATAGGCACCATAGAAGCATTCTGGAATCTGTGCCTCTTGGGTAGGAATGCCGACATACTGCCAATAGTAGGTGTATTTGCCGTCTTTAGCCTGCTCGCGGTAGGACTTGGAATAGAGCTGTACCGTGGCGGGGAGAAGCTCACCTGCCTTGGTGGTATGAATGAAAGCACCATTGCCCTTCTCGGTGGAGAGAATCGTGATAGCTTTGGGGTCGTCCAAATCTTTTGTGTAGCTCGAATTATTTCGGTCGAGAAGGGTATTGACCTTACCCGTAGCCGTGAGAGCTGCCGAATCGGTGATGGTGATGGTTACACCATTGAGAATCTTGATATTGGCGGCATGAGCGTCCTTGCTATCAACGATACAGTCGGCAACAATCTGCACATTCTGTTGGCTCAAAGGCAAGTGACCGGAGTTCCAGTTAGCAGGGTTGCTCCACTTGCGGTCGCCACCCTTGCCGGTTGTGTTGCTGGCATCATTGTCGAAGGTAAGGGAGCAGTCGCTGACATGAGCCGGATCGGTCTTCAATAAGTAGTTGAGCGCACGCACGATAGAACGAAGACCGATAGGCGTAATGAAGGAAGTGGCATCGGCATTGATACACAGCACAATCAAGCGTGCCTCGATATTGGTCTGACGCTCGGCGCAAGAGATAAGCGTGGTGTCCTCGCTGAATACATTATCGCCCGAAGTGGCCTTACCGTGAATGGTGGTGATATTGATAAAGCTGTTCTTATCTACCTCAGAGAAACCTTGCATACCCTTGCTGCTATCAAAACCCTGTCGAGATAGGGTGCGGATAACGATGTTCTCGTTGGCATCACGCATGACATAGTTGCAGGAGTCGTCGGCTGTGGGAGTAGTCGTGCCTGTCCATTCGGGAAGACCTGTGAAAATGTCGTGAGCATAGCACAAGACTGTCATATCACGCTTGGTCTTGACATCGTACGGGTTGCCGGTGAAACCTTTGGCTGCCCATATCTTGAAGGCGTCTTTTGCCATATAGCCCTTGGTGGAGAACATAGGGCGATAGTCGACCAAATGGCCGAGGCTATCGATGGCGGCGTTGCACTTTGCTATGTCGCTGCCGGCGTCGGTCTTGACAAAGTCGGTCAGGAAGACAAGGTCGAAAGGCTCGTAGTTGAGCGAATCGAATTCGGCGTAGGCATTGACCGGAACGGTAGCGAAACTATCGCAGAGAGTCTTGTAAAG
>CAVKVE010000202.1:0-2865 GCA_963659655.1 Bacteroidaceae bacterium
AGTAGTCAATACGATATGCTAACCTATAACTGCGAACATTTTGCCTACGAATGCGCTATGGGTAGAAAACAAAGTCCTACATTGAGAGGATATGTCATAGCGGCGAGCATTATGGCAACTGGTGTAATGGCAATTCTTATAGTGGAACGAAACAAATAATAGACGATATGCAAGATAGTCTGAACAAACTCATACAAGAGGGGATAAGCGTCAATATCAACATTCCGACAAAGACATGGTTATCCCTTGGATTGGCAGTACTGATTCCGGGTATTGCACTTATCATAACCACACAAACATTCAAAAAACTATAATCATGAACAAAGGGAACATAACATCATTACTCGGTACGACTAAAACCGTCAAGGTGGTGGCTATATCAGCCATCGTTATGGTGATATTGGCACTTATCATTATTATACTCATCAAGTATAAAGGCAAATTGACGGATAGTGTCAAGAATCGCGAGTTGGCAGAATCATTGGACGAGGAAATAAATCAAAGCGATATAACACTCACCCAGACACAACTCAACACTTACGCATCCTCGCTCTATGCAGCAATGGATGGTCCCGGAACGGATGAGGACAAAATATACAATGTATTCCGCGCAATGGGAACGCGCTCAGATGTGCTACAACTCATCAAAACCTTTGGGGTGAAAGATGGCGAGACACTCACAGAGTGGATGAATGGCGATCTGTCCTCAAAAGAGATAGACAAGATAAATCGCATATTGGCTAACAACAACATTAACTATCAATTCTAGAAACATGAAGAATAGTTTGATCGCTTTATCGGTAATCAGTTCGATTGCCATAGTTGTACTCATCATCTATTTGGTGATGAAGAAAAAGAAAACGGATACAAATACAGACGAGACTGCCAATAGTGGAAACACCTCTTCGGACTTTCCATTGAAATACAACCTCTTTCTGCAATCAGATAAAGTCAAGGAGTTGCAGGTGAAACTGAACAACAAGTTAGTTGCTTCTGTTGAGCCGAACTACCCGAAAGACAATAGTGGCGTTTACATAAAGTCTTTGAAGGAAGACGGATACTTTGGCGACAAGACTTTGGCGGTTGTGAAATACTTCTGCGAAGGTCAAGAGGAAGTGACTGAAGAGATGTTTAATGCGCTATAATGCGACTTGCGATGTTAGATAGTACTTACAATACGGTTCAATTGAACAGGGATGCAGACCTTGTGATAATCGAGGGGGATGATGTGTACAACTGCTATCTTATGCCGAGCATCAATAACGCAGACAATGCAGCAGTTGAGTCATTGCCTTGCTGGCGAATTGAGAAAGTGTCGAAAATGGAGCAGGATGATGTTGTGATGTATGCACGCCTTTATCCGGAAGGATCTACTGCATTTTGTTTTGCAGCAGCGCAGTACAAGACCTATGAATACGCCTATAAGAAGTAATCGATGGCATGGAATGATTTACAATATAACCCTTTTACGAGGAATTTGGATATAGCAGGTCCCTCTGTAGTCCCAATGACGGAATCGGAGATTGAAGCCTTATGCCCGATGGAGTCGGACGATGTGGTGCTTCCTGATGGGATACAAATCACTCCGTTGAAGCATATACCCTTGACAGCAGACGAGATAGAACAACTCACTCCTTTTGATGAAATTGATATTCCGTCTGTGGATACGACTATCAAGACTGAGAACATTCCTTTGTCGTATGGTACTTATTTCTCTGACACCAAGGAAATCAAGTGGTATGCAGGTAATGGTGTCATTCGTATGACACAAAGAAAGGGATATGGGTCGACTGCCGTGAGCGAATCGTACATTGCGGCTCCAAGAGTTTACAAAGGACATATCTTGTTCTTGGAGACTTTGGTGCTTGGTGCTTATATACAAACGGTAAAGATTAAGTATAGTGGGCAATACAAGGGCAATGCAATGGTGGCAGGTGTGGAGACGGACACTAGCGATAATGTGGTGCAGAATACAAACCTTGTTCAAACAACATGGGCAAGTGAGAACGATGGGGAGCATGTGATACAGGCTAACAATGAACAAGGTTTAACTCAAATATACATACAGAATAGCAGTACGGAAACGACGGTACAACTGCGTGTAACGAATATAGAAATAACTTACCGAACAGCAACTTGATATGGAAGAGATACATCAAATAGATAAAACCAATTTAGGCATACTCTGGCAGCGTATCCGGACATTTGTTTTGGCTTTGCTTACCTGCAAAGCAGACCGTTCAACTACGCTAGCCGGTTATGGTATTACTGATTCTTATACCAAGAGTTCTATCGATGATATGATGAATGCCATAGAATTAACTCCCGGACCACAAGGAGAAAAAGGTGATAAAGGCGACAAAGGTGATACCGGAGAGAAAGGAGAGAAAGGAGAGAAAGGCGACAAGGGTGATACCGGAAACAACGGTAATGCCGGCACGAATGGCATAGGTTTGAGAGGAGAAATAGATGTAGTTTTTGATATTGAACTCGATGAAAAGACCAATACCAACTATGTTAAGAGTATTAGCAAGGTGGATGATGTGATTACGCCGGGCTTCTATGTACTGCACGAAGAAAAGAAAGCAGATTCCATTATGAGTGTGGAGTGCTTGGGTGATAACATCGTGCTGCAATATGTTATGGTGGGTGGATATATTGGAAACAATACCCAGAAGTTTATCACACGCACATATATGAATGACGCTTGGACAGATTGGGAAAAGTACGACATATATCCGGATAAGCAACAGTCTCTGCATAACAAAGAAGATTTTACTATAGCCATTGGCGATACATTCCTCTATATGACTGAGGACAAATTAGTCAAACTGAAAGAACTTTTAGGAGAATGATCGACCACAT
>CAVKVE010000203.1:0-2857 GCA_963659655.1 Bacteroidaceae bacterium
CCCTGCTTGACAAGCCCGGCTACGAAGCCGAGTCCGCTGCCATCAAGGCAAGACTATAATGCAAGAATGAATAATAACGCATACAGATAAAAAATAGCGGCAGAAATGCCGCTATTTTTTTCAAATAATCGTATTCGTAACTATATCGCTTTTATTGTGTGATAGACTTTGTTGATGAAAGATTCGTAGTCATTTAGAATAATCGAGCTACCGAAACCTGTATACGAATGAGCCGATAGACTGATAAGTGCATTGTTTTGAGCATAGTAGTTCATATACTCTTTGGCAGTTTTATCCAATAGTTTGTCATTATCAGGGATATGCACTACATATAGCAATGTCTTGTTGGGTGTGTGAAAATACATATCAACATTATCGCAAGACAGCGTAATATACTTGTCGGCATTATGCTCCGTAAAGGTTTCCCATTTCGTAATTCGCTTACTCTCTTTCTTGTAATATGGTAAGCGGTCTAAAATAATGAATATTTGGAAGTATGGGCAATTGTTCGCACGGATATTGGCAGTCTCGCCCAACATATTCTCAAAATAGTTGTTTGAGTTTTGTGAGTAATTCTGCATAACGAATTTGACAGCAATACCCGCTATGGCTTTGCTTTGTTTGGTATTCTTATCTATATGATATATTGTAATATCAACCTTTTTATCAATATACCGTCCCTCTATATCTCCTTCACGGTCATCGCCCCACCCTTGCGACTGAATAGCATACTCCTCCCCTAACCGCAACGCCAAGTCCTTAGCAATTGCACCGTGCAAGGGTTTCAGTTTGGCTGTACTCCGTGAAGTTCCGGACTCAACAAACGACTGAAAGGAGTTACTCAATACATACAAAAACTCGCTATTATTCAAAGGAAATACTAATTTGTTTGCCGCTTTTGTTTTCATGATTGCTTAGTTTATAGTTTATATATTGCTCCAATTCTTTGGAACTGAATGTATAATATCCACCACTCTTATAGTGCCGTAAAGAACGAATATATTGCAAAAAATCATCGGAATACAATATATCTCGCAATATTTGTTCTTTCACATCGGTCAGTATATACAAGCCGCTGTATAACCCTGCTCCTTCGGGTACTTTCTCCAATTTGATGGAATGACTATCTATGAGCAATGTATTTATGGCATACTTATCCACCCAAACATCTTTCAATGCTTGAGTTCGACCATACAAATACCAATCGGGGCAATTCTCTTCTGTTCTGCCTTTTAGTAAATCGGCTTTATGCTGTTCAAGATAGGTTCGAATAGATGGAATGCCAAACAATTCTTGCTTGGATAGCGGTTTTCCATTCGTGTCGTATGGGTAAAATGCTCTATACCATTTGCCAGTAGAGGCCTTCAAAACAGGGATAGTATATTCCGAGAAGGGAAATGATAACTGAATGAATATGCGGTCTGCCAATGTGGCAAAACCATTTTTTACTTGCACCACTTGTTCATGGGGCTGCAAAAATATATCTCGCAGCATACTAAGTGTTTGGTGGTCTGCAAGATAAAGAATATCCCCGATAATTGCCTCTTCCAATCGCAAACACTCTTTGGCTAACACGATATGCTGTTCGCCTATGTATGTGCAGTAGGTAAATTCCTCGTGTTGCACCCCTTTTTCAAACAAGGAAATCATAGTATATGCCATTGCATCAAACGCCTGATAGTGCTCTAAATCTATCAGTTTCATAAGATTATGCTCATGTAGAATATAGTTTCGCAATGCACAGCCAGCCATACTGTTTATCCACGAACTGGGCGTAATATAGCACAATCTGCCACCATGGCATAGCATACAAAATCCAACCTCAAAGAAAGCAAGATACAAGTCTGTCATACCACCTTGCGTAAAGCGGAAATGCTTCACATTCTGGTAGTTATCAACTAAGTTATGTACACGTACATACGGAGGATTACCGACTACATAATCCATTCTATTGTCATAGTCGGTTACAGATAACGCATCGGCATTACGAATATCCCACACCACTCCATCAACACCGTATTGTGTTGCAATAGTGGTAACATTTTGAATACAAGCCGTATAGGCAATAGGGTCTAACTCTATGCCGTGAATAAAAGTAGATAGGTCTTGACGCAACTGCAGGAGGTCGGACGATTGTTGTAAGAATGCCGCACAATATCGTGCTACTATTTCTTGCAAAAAAGCCCCATCTCCACAACTATTGTCGATGATATGCTTATGAAGGATATTTATCCCTTGATAGCCTGCCACATCCAAGATGTCGCACGCCAAATAATGGGGTGTAAATACTTGCCCCGATTCTTTCCGTGTTGCCATAATGCATTATGGCGAGAGCCTTTATGCGGTATGACAACACTACAACCCAGCGACAAGAACGGGAAAAACTGGAATATCTGTTTCATGTATTGGATTAGCCAACAGCACAAAAAAAAGCAGATGTTTTCTCATCTTCTTGTCGCGTGGCTGTAGGAATTGCCAAGAATGGAAGAATAAGCAAAACATCTGCGAAAGCAGACGCTTTACAACTTATTCGATTCCATTTTGTCTTTTTGAAATTTCCTACATTCCGCGACAAAACCGAATAAATAGCAAACGCTATTGTATTAGGAGTGATATGTATATCCTCTCCGGCGCACTCCTTTTCACCGTGAGATTTTGTATGCAAAAGTACTGCTTTTTGTGGAATTATGCAAATTTGGATTGACATTATCGAAATGCATCTCTCACAAATTATGGATACTATTAGTTTCCATTTGGAGAAGTAAATACTAATATCAATATATCTCTACTGTTTCATTCTCTGTTTTTGCAAGATACAGCCTGCAAAAATGTTTTATTTTGCGTTTTTGTTTGGATA
>CAVKVE010000204.1:0-2843 GCA_963659655.1 Bacteroidaceae bacterium
TAGGATAGATAGCGGCTACTTCTGTGAACATATACGCGATATGTGCAGCAGCAGCGTTACCATCACAAGTCATAAACTTTTTTTCTTTCATTTTGTTTTTTAGTTTATTGAATGATGTATGTGTTTGTATTTCGTTTTTGCTTTTCAGTCAGCGATGTTCGTATCATATAGGAGGAGCCCCCACCCCACTCTGCAAGCCCCTCCTATAGAGGGGTTGGTGAGGTCAATACAAGAACCCGAGCAGCCACAATGGGATAAAGTTCCCTCTGCCTGTCTCTATGGTACCAATGGCGCATGGGCGTATGCTCTCACGCTGTGGTGTTTCACTCTTCACATCGAAGTAGTACTTCCCATCTACGACAAACATAGCGTTGCGTTCTGTGGCATTCACCTTGTGTCCTCCGTGCAGAGCGCAGTAGAAGAATGTCTCGAAGATGTCTTGCGGCTGTAGGTCACGCGTATTCGCCATATATAATAGGTTCGTATTTTGCATATACACCTTGGCGGGCTTCATGGGGAAGGTCTTGTCCTCGGTATAGAGCAAGTTCAGCAGGCGTGCATCTTTCAGATACTTGATATAGTTCATCGTGGTAGCACGCGACAACCCTATCTCATCCGATATACTGCTGATATTCAGCGCACACGGCGTTGTCCGCAGCATGATATAGAGCAGACGCCGCAGTTTGGGCAGGCACGCCACATCTATCTGCTTTATCATCAGCACATCTATCTCCAGCATCATATTCATAGTCTTGAGCAGGTCGTCCTCAAAGTTCTTGCGTTCGAGGTACGACGGGTAGTAGCCGTGCTTGAGATAGTCCTTAAAGTAGTCCAGCGGATGCACATGTTCGCATATTTCTCGTGCTATCGAGGCGTGCGAGTGCAGTATCTCTTCCAGCGTGTAGGTACGCAGCCGAAGTCCCGTCTGCAGGTTCAAGTATTCACGGAAAGAGAAACCTCGCAGGTTATACATCTTGACAATCGAAGATATGTCTTTGTTATCTTCTATCAGACGCATCACAGGCGAGGCGCAGAATACAATATGCAGGTCTTTGTATTTATCGTAACATTTCTTCAGTTCTTTCGACCAGGTGGGGTACTTGAACATCTGATCGATAAGCAGTGTATGTCCACCTGCTTTGACGAACACACCGGCAAACTCCACCAGCGAGTGCTCGGTAAAATAGAAGTTATTCAGGTTTACATACAGACACGGGCGGTTTACCCCTTTCTTGTGAACATCTGCCACGCCGGTCATTTCTCGGTCGGCTCGTTCTATCTCTTTGGCACGCGCCAACAGGAAGTCGGTTTTTCCAACTCCGCGACCGCCTTTTACGGCAATCAGTCGGTCATTCCAATCTATCTCATCCATCAGCAGTCGACGGATGGGCATTTCGGAATGCTCCACCAAGTAATCGTGTATTCGAAAAAATGCTTCTAATTCAACCATATATCGTGTCTTTCGTGCTTTTCTATTCCTTTGAGCCCAACTTTGAGCCTCCGCTCCCCATTTTAGCATATCCCACAAAAGGGGACTTCTATAAAAATGCTTTGTAGTGATTATTGGAATTTTGGATAGCAGCTGCTTGTTCCCTACTCTCCCACCCAACTACCTTTCCCTTCTGCCACTCATGCCATTTTACTAATTCCTCCGATACTCAATCTATATCACACAACAAAACGACCTAATAATCAGCCATTTATCCTGAAAGCCGACTATATAGTCCTCATTTTGGCTGCAAAATTACTACAAATATCCAAATTTTGCAACATGTACTTTGCATTTTTCGCATTTTTTGCACCTTTATGCCTATTTCACGCCCTTTTCCGTTTTGTTCCTATAGGCAATTTGTCCTCCTTGCGAGGCGATACTCCTTGCGACGCAATGTTTCCTAATCTATACAAAAACAAAAGAGCCACCCTTCAAAGATAGCTCCCTTGATAAAAAACAAGTCTATGCCCCCCCCTATCATTTCGATAGAGCGTACATGGCAAAGGCTGCACAGCATAGTCCAACTATCTGTATTGGCGATGGGATAACATGAAGAATAATGAGCGACAACAATACCGTCACCATCGGCGAGAGTCCCTCCATAGGCGATACCACCACGGCCTTACCATACCGGTAGGCATATACCAAAGTCAGCGCACCGATTGAGTTGAGTATCTGTATACCGAACGATGACCAAAATGGCACCGCTGCATGGCTTTCTGCGAAAAATCCCGAAGCATCACCGGACATAAAATAAGCAACCGGCGCTAATACAACCGCCGAAATCGCCATCCACACGAATATGGATTCAGCGTCCATCGAGTTATTGGCAAACTTCATAAAGAAGCCCTGCACACCCCAAGCTATCAGTACCAGCACAGCCAGTACTATCCACAACCATCCTTGCACAGGACTATCTTCCGTATTGCTTTGCAGCGAGAGCAATAGTATAGCAGCCAGTGCCACCACAATACCCGCCACTTGCCAGCGGGATGCTTTCTCGCGCAGAAATACCGCTGCCAAAGTAATCACAATAACGGGCGACATTGAGATAAACGGATAGATGATATACGATGGTCCCAGCGTCAGTGCCTTGAATAACACCAATTGTCCCCCTGCGCCAAGTAGCCCGACGGCACACCCAAGCAAGATCGACCGCTTATCATGTTTTAGTTTTCCTTTATTGAGCGCAAGTGCTACCAATGCACATGGTATCATAGACAACGCCCATGCGATATATACCACCGTGTCCGGAATACCATGTTGAATCTGATAGCCCGAGAAAGCCCCCCACACGCCCCAAGTGCAGACCGTGATAAGGATAAATACCAACCAAATTTTATTCTTCATA
>CAVKVE010000205.1:0-1127 GCA_963659655.1 Bacteroidaceae bacterium
ATCAAGACCTTGTCGAGTCGTACAAGGACAACAAAGACAAGCGACATGAAGCAGTCCGTAGCGACAAGTACAAGTTAGCCAAACGCACAGACCGAGAGTTAAAAAGGATGAGGCGGCGTATCGATAGCGGTAATGTAGATAGCGATGATTTGAAAACCCTTATAGAATTGAACAAGGAATGGAACCGGAGCAACTAAAGAAAGAGCAGGAGCAGCCTCAAGTGGAGGCTACTCCCGTCATAGAGATACCGACCGAGAGTGTAGAGGTTGTCAATCGTGGTGACTACCCGCTTGACAAACGCTCCTCTCGCGGTGCGGGCAAACCGACTAATGCAGAGCGTGCAGACATAGACTTGCAAAAGCGTGATATGCGCCTAATGGCAGGACACATCCTGCTGCATTTCAAGCAAATGGTAATAAGAAAAGAGTTAGATTTCTCACAAGAACTCCAACTCTTTAAGGAATTATCCAAGTATATCGGCTATTCTAATGACGGCAATAAGATAGCAGAGGATGTAGGTATGGACACTTTTGCTATGAAGTATCTCGAAATAAACACCAAAATTAAGAGTGTTGCAGAAAAACAATCCACCAAAGGAAGGGGTAGAAGGTAACAGCAGGAATAAGTGTGTCGAGACTGTCTATTGCTAATTGGTAATGGGCAGCCTCCTCGCTTTGTATATACTTGTTTGTGGTTATGTCTTTCCCACTCCCCGTATACAGCACACCCTCTGACGCAGCCTGCTCTAATCCGTTGCGCAAGTTTCTCAGTGAGGCTACATACTCCATATAGGTTGTAGGGTTCTTGTACTCGTTTATGATTGCGTCTATTCTACGAGAACGCTCCGACAAGTCCAAGTCGCCATTCCGCTTGTATCGGCTGCGTTCAAAATACAGACGACCATAAAAGATAGCATACTTATACCCCGTTATCTCTTTGTCGTAGTCAGCAAAAGCGTGTATGTGTTGAAACATACGATATACACTAATCGGATTGAGTTTCCGAAGCTTCTCTAAGAATGTCATAAGTCTATAAGGTAAATTCGTTGAAATACTTACTATCTGGTATCGGGTCGGGTTTTTGCTCCTCATAGAAGCGTACCGCACCCATTAGCGGCTTGTAGATAA
>CAVKVE010000205.1:1137-2832 GCA_963659655.1 Bacteroidaceae bacterium
CCTATGGCTCTCGTGATTACTCGGTCATCATGGCAACCATCTACTGCACCCATTGTCCCATCGGGTTTCTCCTCAAAAGTTTTCATCTCATCCACCGCCTCTTTGCACCGCTCGTAATACAAGCCCTCACGCAAACACATCTTGAGCATAGAGCATATCTGCGGCTTGCTACTGCTATTCGTACTCCACCCATAGCGTTCTATCTTACTCGAATCGTCACTTGTATTGTTAGCAGCACGCTTGTATAGGTTGCGGTAGAAGTCCTTTATCTCCACCAAGACTGTACGGAAATAGTCTATGGTATGGGTTTCTATCGTGTTGCTCTCTATCACGAGCAGGGCGTTGTTGTAATATGTTCCTATCTGTGCTGCTTTCCAAGCAAGCAAGTCTATATCCAAGTGTCCTGCCCACTCTGCTGCTACTTCGGGCAGTCCGTCTGCCTCTATCTGCCAATACCTATCAAACACACAAATGACAGAGTTGTCGGCAGACGCAGTATGTCCTTTGCCCAAGTCCACCGTTACCAAATAGCGGTTGTGCATTTTTGTTTGGTGGTCTGCGTTTTTCCAAATTTTCAAACGACCTTTGGGGTCTTGCTCTAAATGCAGGTTCTCCAAAGCGTGCTGACCTTTCGGCTCATCTCCATATATATCACCCACGAAACTCGGCTCAGTACAATGCTCGTACTGCTCATCCACATACTCGTTCGGAAAGAAGTTACTGCCCGTTGATTGGAACGCCTCTATGTCAGTAGATGGAAACTCCGAACACATACGCCAATGCTCGCCATCGAACTCTCTATCTTTGATACGATACCAAGCAATAGCCTCCAATGTAGCACCAAGCGTGAATAACCACTTTTCGTTCTCGTTCATCGTCTCAATGAACTCGTGGTAGTTTGGTATGCTCGTTTGGTAAATGTCTATTTGAAACCACGCTACAAAGACAGCTGTGAAATTATTCTTACCTTTCTTTGCTGCTTGATAGGTATGGTGGAAATAGTTACCCACTCCCTTTGCCGTACTCTCCAACGCTTTCATTGTGTATGCGCCGGGGTTGATAGAACCAAAGATAGACTGCACTAAGTCCTCAGGTTTCTTTTGAGCAGTGGCTTTCCAAAGACCGACCTCTGTTAGGTGTGCCATCTTAATGTTCTGCGAGCGTATCTTTTCGGGCTTTTGCGCAGAGCCGATAGACACTGTTGCGCCATTGGTAGAAATCTTTCGGGTACTATTCGACTTCATATAAGGGCGCAACTCCGGCTTTTCCTCACCCGTCAAATCAACATCGTAATGCTCGAAAGCCGTGTCCATCATACCCAACACAATCTTAGCTTGGTCTTCCACATCCGCACAGATGACGGAGTTCCAGTTCGTGCGCCACTCGTTTTGTATCCATGACTGATAAGCGTCTATACAAGTAGAGCCACCCCATTGCCGTGCTTTCAATAGAATAATATCTATCGGCTTTCCCTGTTTGCGTAGTTTCTCCATAGCGGGGACAAGCACAGTGCGCTGTGGGCGATTGAGTATAAACGGCACTAACTCAGCCGTTTCCTTATCATATATATGCCACTTGGTCGCACACCAAAATTCAAAGTCGTATCGCTGACGGCAACGAATAAATGATTTCCATACACGGAGCATTTCCTTTCCGTCTGTTACGCCCCCGAACAGACCACGAGCTGTATTACGC
>CAVKVE010000206.1:0-2816 GCA_963659655.1 Bacteroidaceae bacterium
CATACGATATGAACAATATGATAACAGGTGATACGCTCAAACTGATACTGCCCCGCGCCACACAGCAGAATCCCCCCTCAACCATCACCCCGAAAGTAAAACTGCTGGATGCGCAAACCAACCAGGTAGTATGGTTGAATGGCAAACTGCTATACCGGCATCCTATCACCACCATCGACAGTATCACCTACGATAAAGACAATCTGATAACAGGCGACACACTCAACCTGATTATGCCCCGTGCCACCAAAGAGATTGTCTATCAAACCATCACCCAAGAAATACACGACACCATAACCCATATAGTCCACGACACCATAACCCATATAGTCCGTGATACGGTAACCAATATAGTCCGCGACACAATCCGTATCTATAATACTAGCACCACCGATGCCGGTAGCGGTGTGCTTGCGGGTGTATTCTCGGTATCAAGTAACAAACAAGTTGCTTTCACCAAAGGCAACCTGCAATACACGCAATCCACCTCGACTTGGTCGTTTGCCGAGAGTCAGTATAAAGTGTTGGGTACAGCCAATGTCAGCGGCAGTACTCTCGCCGACAAGATTGACCTCTTCGGTTGGAGTAGTACAGGGACTGTTGAGTGGGGTATAAGCACATCCACTTCCGCGAGTGACTACGAAGTTAATTTTGTGGACTGGGGTAAAAATTATATTTTCCTGTACAATGGTACAAATATTCTTGCTTTCAACTGTCCGGATACCTACCGCACACTGACGATAGATGAGTGGAATTATCTCCTCAATGGGCGTATAGATTCAGATAACAAGAATGGTGTTGCTCGTATCATCTTAGATATTTTGGGAAGAAAATATGTGAATGGTCTTATCTTGTTGCCCGATGATTGGACTTGTCCTGCGGGCATAACCTTCAAGAGCGGTTTTGCAAGTACTATTGGTGATCAAGCGTATGCCGACTATCAAACCTTTACAATTAGCGAGTGGCAGAGACTCGAAGCCGCAGGTGCAGTCTTCTTGCCTGCTTCGGGCTACCGCAACGGGGCGAGTGTTAACAATGTGCAGAGTTTCGGCTACTACTGGTCTGCTACGACTGGCTCGAATTTCGCGAACTACCTGTACATCACCCCGAATGGATCGCCTATGGCCCGCGGCTACAATCTCTACTACGGGTATGCAGTCCGTCTTGTAAAAGACCTGTAAAGAACCTGTAAAGACGAACTGCCCCATATCCCAAACAACATAAAAAACAAACCATTATGAAAAAACTACTATTCTTGTTATCAGCAGCATGCAGCAGTCTGTTGCTCCATGCGCAAACCAACCAGGTAGTGTGGCTGAATGGCAACATACTATACGAACATCCTGTCTCTGCTATCGACAGTATCACTTACGATATGAGCAATGTGGTAGAGGGCGACACGCTCAAACTGATACTGCCCCGTGCCACACAGCAGAATCCTCCCTCAACCACCTCCCCGAAGGTCAAACTGCTGGATGCGCAGACCAACCAAGCAGTGTGGCTGAATGGCAAACTGCTATACCGGCATCCTGTTACCACCATCGACACGGTCACCTATGAAAAGGACCATCTGATAACGGGCGACACGCTCAAACTGATTATGCCCCGTACCACCAAAGAGATTGTCTATCAAACCATCACCCAAGAGATACACGACACCATAACCAATGTAATTCGTGATACGATAATCAATGAGGTGCGCGACACGGTAACCAATGTAGTCCGCGATACGATTCATATCTATACTTATTGCACCACCGATAACCGTAACGATGGCGGTGTGCTTACGGGTGTATTCTCGGTATCAGGTATCAAAAAAGTTGCTTTCACCAAAGGCAACCTGCAATACACGCAATCCACTTCCACTTGGTCGTTTGCCGAGAACCAATACGATATGCTCGGTACAGCCAATGTAATAGATGGCACGGAGTCGTATGATGCCACTGACGGCTATTCGAAGAACGGTTCTGAACTTGCCGACAAGATAGACCTCTTCGGTTGGAGTAGTACAGGGACTGTCGAGTGGGGTATAAGCACATCCACTTCCGCGGGTGACTACGCCGGTGATTTTGTCGATTGGGGTACAAATACTATTGATTTCAATGGTCCGAATCTTTATCGCACACTGACGATAGATGAGTGGAATATCTTACTAAGATATCGTCCCTCCGCAGACAACCTCAAAGGAGTAGCCCGCATAAACCTCAATGCCGACGGTACACAATATGCCAATGGTCTTATCCTCTTGCCCGATGATTGGACTTGTCCTGCGGGCATAACCTTCAAGAGCGGTTTTGCAAGTGAAGGGAGCATAGAAGCCTACGCTCCTTATCAGACTTTCACCCTTGCCCAATGGCAACAATTGGAAGCCGCAGGTGCAGTCTTCTTGCCTGCTTCGGGGTACCGCGACGGGTCGAGTATGAGCCTTGTGCAGAACTACGGCAGCTATTGGTCTGCTACGGCGGACGGCTCGAGCTACGCGTACGGCCTGGGCTTCTACTCGAGTGGAGCGTACGCGGACGACTACACGTTTCGCAACTTCGGGCAAGCAGTCCGCCTCGTAAAAGATTTATAAAGAACCTGTAATAGACCAGTAAAGACGAACTGCCCCACAAGTCTATCCCACGAGGCTGCCTGACACCCGTTAGGCAGCCTCTTTCCTGTCAATCTGTCAAATCCTAAATCATCCAATGGTATAATATCTCAACTCCTAAACTCCTCAATGTCTAAACTCTTAAACTCCTTAACTAAAAAATTAACTAAAAAAGCAAAAACATTTGCATACTTCAAAAATATGTACTACATTTGTCGGCGTA
>CAVKVE010000207.1:0-2807 GCA_963659655.1 Bacteroidaceae bacterium
TACTATGCGCCAAGATAAACACTTGTTCCGGATGGGCTTGTATCAATGGAGCATAGTCATCGGGATAGCAGTTCTCGTTGCCGGTATGGAATAAGATAGGCAGGTGCATCTCTTGTGCGAGTGCCACCACCTGCTGCATCAAAGGTCCTGTAGCCTCGCCCCATGCACTAGGTTGGAGACAGTTATGCACCTTAATACACTGCCAACGAATACCACTATCTCGAAACTGCTGAATACCACCCGTCTGCAACATACGAGGCGTTACCCACAAGACGGGGACAATAGCAATATCCGTTTGCGAGAGTAGTTGCTCAAACTCCGCCAACACCTTGGAGTAGTTCTCTTCGGCTATCGTGGTAGACGATACGGCAATGCCTGTAACGCCGGATTGCTTACAGGCATTGAGTACCATCTGCGGGCAGAAATACACTTCGTTAAATTGCCCTATATGAACATGCGAATCAAATAACATTAGGCGATGTGACCTCTAATTGTGGTTTCCAGCCATGTCCCTCGATAATACATCGATTGGCAATATCAATAGTATTGAAATATCGACCTCCAAGGTAGATGTATTCCGCCCCCCTTTGAACAAAGAAGTGATATAGTTCGTTGTCACATGGGATCGTTTCAAGAAAAGCCTTATTCTTTTCTTTGTCCTTATAATAAAGGACTAAATCCGCCCCGGCTTGTTCAGTAGTCAGATCTTCAGGGAGAATAAATATTCTTGTGGGAGCAAAATGCTCTGTTGCGAAGTCACCTAAAGTCATTCTTTTCGCTTTTTGTCTGCATTAAAGTCCTTACCGAATTTTTCCTCCACAAGTCGTTTGTTGAGGAATGCCACATCGCAGAAATGGCGATTTATCTTGAACATATCGCCATTCGACTCATTATAGTTACGAACCAAGCAACGAGCGCAGAAATCGCGTGCCTCACAAGTAAGACACTCCGGGAAGTCCTCTTGCGTGATTTTGCGTAACTCTTTCACCTTCTCACTATTCTCCCATATCTCTTGCAGAGGTTGCTTATACACATTACCCAGCACCATACCTTGCCAGCCTGCACACGGATAGACATCTCCATTGGCAGTGATGCAACAGTTATCATAGCCAACACCGCAGAGTCGTTGTTTTTTGTAGCGTTCAAGGTTAAACTTTATCTCCTCGCTAATGGGGCGTTTGGTCAAAATCTCCTGCTTGTAGACCGGATCATAATCCATAATGTCACGAAGCAGTTCCTCTGTCTCCTCAATAGAAATACGATTGGCAAGGTTTGCGGTATCAAAGTTTGCCTCCGCCATCATAATAAAGTCTGTTTGCGCCTTTATTTTGAGCGAATTGGCATACTCAAGCACAGCACGATAGCCTTTGCGATTAGCTTTCATCACAGGACAAGAGATTTGTACAGGGACATCTGCTGCAACCAGTTTCTCTATGGCGGCTTTAGTCTTTGCAAAGGAACCTTTGACGGTTGTTATTAAGTCATGGATTTCCGGGTCCATGCTATACAACGAAACCTGAATAAGAGAGATATTCAAATCCCTCAGTTGCGACACTTGCTCGTCCTTTAGGGCAATAAGATTGCTGAGAATAGTAACTTGCAGGTCCTTCTCACGAGCATAACGGACAAGTTCGATAAGGTCTTTGTGCAAAAATGCCTCACCGCCCGAGAAAGTGACATGGAGACCTCCCATTGCTGCCAATTGGTCAATGAGATCTATTACCTTGGCAGAAGGCATATCAAAGCCATGGTTCTTCTTATCATTAGGGATATAGCAGTGAATACAACGCTCGTTGCAACGGCTTGATAGTTCAAACTGAATGTTTGATATTAAGGGTTTGCCTTGCACCTCCTCGAGGAAGAAGTCTTGCGTATTCTCACTAATAGGTTTCTCGGTTTCCTGATAGAAATCAGTGGCAAGCGTCTTGGGGTTGCCCATAGCATACGAGAATGTCAAGTCTTGCGCATCAAGATCTTCTGCCCTCTCTGCCAGCAGGATGAAATGGTCTTTGGCTAAGCTCTCGGCAAATTCCATAAAATCCTTGCGCAGTGTCTCTACATCCACTCCTGTATAGATGGTCAGCAGATGGACCACTATATCATCCACCGATTTGGGTTCACGACTAATCTCACGGAGCAGATCTGCTCCAAACGAGTCATAACTGCGGTCGTGCCGAGTCAGTTGGTTCGTGATGTATCCGTAGCACTCTGTTGTACGAATAAACGAGTTCTTGGATTGTTTAATGTACATATTACTCGTGTCTTTTATTTAAATTTTTATAGTAAAACAAGAATTCAAATATTTTTAGTGCTTGCAGAAAAGTGCGTTTCCCCAAAAAGGGAATTCTTTTATGGTAGCATTATCATTATCACTAGTTTGGTTTTCATTTGTAGATTCCTTCTTTAGGTACTCCTCTTCACGTTTTAAGTAAAGGTTTTCTCTTTTATACAAAAAATAAAGATTATAGCTTGCTAAATAAACAAACCATACAACCACTACACTTGCGAGAATAATCCCATCTATAGAAGCTGGACATGTATGGAATGACACAATATTAAGTATATATCTCACAAACAGACTAACAATAATGAACAATTCCAGTGCAGCAGATATTATAACTATTTCGCCATAGAGACCTTGTACAATTTTCAATCCGCGTTTTCTTAAGTTCACATTAGAAGTGCAACAAAAACTTTTCTGTTTAGTATGTGATTACACCCCTGTAACACTAAACTGAATCTAAAAATCAGGCACTCTAATAACGACAAAAATTCAATAAGCAATGCTAAAAATAAAAAAGGGAGAC
>CAVKVE010000208.1:0-2797 GCA_963659655.1 Bacteroidaceae bacterium
GGCACGCATAGAAGCCAAAGCGGCTGCACTCAGAGAACGCTATCCGTGGGTGTGACAGGTTAGCCCTTCAGAACCATAACGGGGAACAGTTGTTGAATAGGACGAACCAAATCCGATTGATTCTGCATCACCTCGAGGATGTCTTTGTATGCTCCCGGAGCCTCATCTAATTGATGTTGGTTTTTCATAAAATGGACAATGTGTTGGCTGTCCATAATCTGTTGTTGTTCTTTCAAATCGAGGATGGCGCAGGCTTGACGGCGTCCCAATTGTCGTCCTGCCCCATGCGAACAACTCTCAAAAGAATCGGGATTGCCTAATCCCTCGACGATGAAAGAACTCGTACCCATCGAACCCGGAATAATGCCTATCTCACCTTTGCGAGCACGGGTTGCTCCCTTGCGGTGGACAATCACATTCTCGCCGAAGTGCTGCTCCCATGCGGCATAGTTGTGCGCAATGTTGATCATCGGCTCAAAGGTGATGTCCGGCAGGTGGGCTTGCAATATCTCGCAGATGCGCGTCATCATGAGTCGGCGATTACAGAGGGCGAAATCGACACAATACTTCATGGAACTCCAATACTCTTTGGCGATAGGGAGCTGCAACGGCAAGAATTCTAATCCCGGGGTTACCTCAGAATAGAACCATTCGCACAGCTGCTTGGCTTTTTTGCCATAATGGTCGGCAATCTCTTTGCCGAAATTGCGGCTGCCGGAATGGATCATAATCCAAAGATGGTTGTTGGTGTCTTTTTGCAATTCGATGAAATGGTTGCCGCCTCCGAGGGTACCTAATTGGTGGCGTGCGGATAGATACAGCTTTTGAACTTGGGGCATAGCTTCCATATCGTGTCCTTGCGGCATCCATTCTTCGGGCATGGGTTCCTTATGGTGATCGAAGCCGAAAGGAATTGCGCGGCGGATGTCGTTGGCGATGCTGACCAATTCACGGTGGTCTAACGCATCGATATCGGTATGCGTCTCAATGGCACACATACCGCAACCGATATCCACTCCCACCGCATTGGGCACAACGACCCCTCGCGTGGCGAGGACTCCGCCGATGGGCATCCCCAATCCGAAGTGGGCGTCCGGCATGACGGCTACATGGTGGAAAGCAAAGGGCAACATGGCTAAATCACATACCTGTGACATGGCTCCGTTCTCTAATTCGTTGAGCCACATCTTGATAGGGACTCGATTTCCGGTGATGACTTTCATTTTTCAGAGGATTAGGTAGTTTGACAAAGAATAGTTAGGGTAGGTAATGGCAGTAGGTTCGGGGTAGGTTCGGGCATGGGTATCGGACGAACACATTTCCGAATTCGCTGCAAAAGTACAACTCAACTGCGCAGTTTTGCTGTGCAGTTGAGAAAAAAGTGTTTTTTAGGAAAAATAAGTAGTGATAACCCTGAAAAGGGAAAACCTCAATAGGAACCGGGATACTCGGATTAGAGCTAACGCTAAAAAGAGGAACCCCAATGTGGAGCTATGCTACGATTCGGTTTGGTAGTGGCTCAAACCGATGACATACTTTTTGCGTATTTGGTTCACCAAACTGCGCGGCGACAATACAACTACCCCCTCGCCGTATCCCATCAAATCGCGTATGAGTTCATTATTGACAATGACACGAATTTGGAAGAGCTTGCTCCCATCGGCCTGCTCGCTGATGACCTCTTGGCTTTTGTGGATGGGCTTGGTAAGAATGTAAGGCGCTTCGGCAGGAGAGGCTAAGAAACGAACGAGTTGAACAGGTTCGTTGTTTTTTGTGACCCCCACAATGTCCTCAAAATAACTTTCAGGGTCAAAGTCCGGGTATGTGCGATAGGTGGCATCCGCATCGAGCTCAACGCTCAACATACGGTCGAGCGCAAAATTAGAAAGGATGCGGGCATCGGTGTGGCGACCGAAAAGAAACCAACGATTGCGGAATTCTTTCAGCACCATGGGGGAAAAGGTATAGGTGTGCGGCTTGGCGGCACGGAACGACTGATAGGTGATAGACAGCACCTTGCGCTCAAGAATCGCTTGATGGATCAGTGGAATGTAGTGCAATCCCTGTAGGCGGTTGTTTTGCTCGAAGTATATGACCGGCTTTCGTTGCGTCTGGATGTAGGCTGCGTGTTCTTGCAGCCGTGAAATGATGTCCTCTAACCCCTCGACGGTTGCAAAACCGGATAGCTGACTGAGAATCCCGACGGCTTCGTTGAGCTGTCGAATATCCTCGCTGCCGATATGAAGAGGAGCCTTCATGATTGAAAAATCAGGGTCTTCGTAGGTGTAGTATTTTCGATCTACCACAACGATAGGAGCAGAATAGCCCGCCTCGGAACGCATAAATTGCAAATCGACCTGAATGGTGCGGCGACTTGCCATACAGATACCACTGAATCCAAATTCCAATAGGGCTTCGTTGCAGGCGGTCATTAAGTCCGCAATGGTCCAGCGGCGGTTGCGGTTACGAAGGCAGCGGTCGATGGTTTTGTAGCGTAGTAAGGGATTCTTGGAGGTTGCCATGGCGTTAGGAGAATTTGGATCTGTTTTTCGTTTAAGCAGACAAAGGTATTGCTTTTCTTACATATTTGCAAATCGCATGGGCGAAGGGGAAACAAAAAGAGGCTGCCTGTTGGTTGCAGGCAGCCTATTTTTGTGTTTGTGGGACAATGTGGCAATAGGGTAAGCCGCTATGTACGATCTCTATGGGTATACCTTATCTTTTGTTCGATATATCTTTTTTCTCTATCGCACTATTTTTTGACCATATAGCGGAGGGTCTCGCTGAGAGTGGGACT
>CAVKVE010000209.1:0-2728 GCA_963659655.1 Bacteroidaceae bacterium
AAAGTTTCGAATGGAGGTATATCAAAAGAAGAATGCCCCATGAGATGCCGTAAACCAACGACAATACTATCCATACAGTTTTCATATTGTTTTTTATTTATATTGTGTTTTTTATATAGTGTATGTTTTATTGTATGAGTGTATGTTTTGTTGTATGTTTTTTTATGGCTTGGCGCAGGATGTGTCGCCCCGAGTTAATGAGTTATTGTTATTAGTGTGTTTGGTGGATAGCGTAGAATCCCATCACACGCTGCATATTTCCCCGTTATTACGATGCCCCAAACAGAAAAATATTGCTAGCGCCCTTGGCGGATTAGGCATGGTCGGTGTTAGTGGAGATGTCATCTTAGGCGCCGTAGGATACTGAGAGTGTTTGGGGAGACAGAGTTTCCGGGGGCGTAATTAACAAACCAGTCAATGTCGCCGACGACGATGAGCTTGTGACGTGCACGGCTGATAGCCACATTGAGCAGTTGCTCGCCCTCTTTCCCGTTGTAAATTTTTCCAACATGCGGGCTCTTGGCATTGATTACATTTCTGCAGTCGACGATGTCGAATATGATAATGT
Organism: Bacteroidaceae bacterium; assembly: GCA_963659655.1. Lineage (GTDB taxonomy): Bacteria > Bacteroidota > Bacteroidia > Bacteroidales > Paludibacteraceae > Colicola. The sequence continues at coordinate 569 of CAVKVE010000209.1, forward strand.
CGCACTCGGAGCCTTGAAAGGTATGAACCGTGCCGATTCGTATCTGTTTGTCGAAATCGATGGGGTAGTCGCGTTCGGCCTTCATGGCACGGAGCAGGTTGGCTTGCCCTTTGTATGGTGTGATGATACCGATAGATATGTTTGGGGCGATAGTGTCCTGTAGTTGGTCGAGCAAAGAGAATATGGCCTCTGCAGACGCTACATTCTGTCGGGTGCCACCTTTGGTGTAACGCATTGCTCCGTTGGTGATCGGTATCTTAATGATGACTTTGCCGGCAAATGGTTCGGCATTGATGATGTCGTTGGTTTCGGTTATCGTGGCAACGAGTTGGTCATCGTAAAAAGTATGGTTGATAAGTTGGACAATATTTTTGTGTGAGCGTCGTTGGTTGAGCAAGAGGTGGAGTGCAGGGTGTGAGGTGTGGTTTATGTCGATGCCGCAATGTGTGAAAATATTTTGCGTGAGCATTGGGTTCGGAACGAGGGCAATAGGACTGAGTTGTTGAAAATCGCCCACAAGAATAATGCGTTTCTTGATTTTGCCTGCCAAAGCGAGCAACGATGGCATGGCAAGCATGGAGGCTTCATCGACAATGAGGTTGTCAAAGTCGCTTTGGTTGATACGCTCGCTGAGAATAAAATTGGAAATCGTGGAGAATACAACTCGGGAGTTGCTGACGAGATACTCTGTGTGTTCCTTGAGTTTTCCACGGTAGTCTTTTATCTGTGCTTTCAACTCAATAATACGCTCCGCATATTTCTCTTTGTCGCGCAGGGTAAGATTATCAACCTGCTGCTTGAGTTGCTGTATCTGTTGACGGTACTCTTGAGTGGTCGTGTCGTTTGGAAACAGGAAATCAGTAGCGATGATACGCTCATCGGTGGTGTGCCCGGCACGATAGAAATTGCCGGCAGAAACATGCCAGTCATCGTGTTCGATAGCGTCAACCACTTTGTTGACAAGTTGGTCTACTGCGACATTGGATATGCAGCAGACAATGGTGCGTTCTTTCGTGAAAAAGTAGTTGCAGAAGAACGCCCGAATGAGAGCAGCGAGTGTGTAAGATTTACCTGTACCGGGAGGTCCCCATATAAAGGTGATGTCGTGGTCAAGAGCGGCATTGAAGGCACTGAGTTGTGCCTCATCGAGCCCGGCTGTTACCGACTCAGTAGCAGGCTGATGGTCGATGGTAGCAAGTTGTTCGGTGGTCTTGTTGAGAAATTTGTAGATTGGCAACTCACAAGCAAGTTTTTGCTGCGATATGTTGACAATACGATTCTTAAGCCCCGCAAGTATAAAACTCTGGTCTACATTGATATAAGTGGATCCATAGTGCATGTAGATACGGTTGGGCGAAGTGAAGTATAGTATACCATCGGTATAGTCGAACTCAATAACTTCGACAGGGTAGTGTTGGCCATTGTTGAACTGCACTTGCAGCCCCTCACGAAAATGCGGGTCGGAGCCATCGGACATCTGCAAATGTGCGGCATAGATGAAATGGTCGCGGAAAGCGTGTTCGTCTAATTCGAGAACACGATAGGACTCTCGGTTCCGAGGATTGCATGCCTGTTTCATCTCCTGCTCAACGGCAGTTTTTGCTTTGAGGATTGTATCGATGTCGGGTGGTACCGGTGGGGTGGGTCGGTAGCCTTCAAACCACTCAGGATAGTTTTCTGCTATAAGTTCATAGTCGAAATCATAGTTGAATCCATCTCCGACGAAGTAGATGCTGAATTTGTCGTGTACCTGGGTCATGATACGGGAGCGCATAGTATCGCTATTCTCGTAGCCAAAGAGAGCAGTTGCCCATGCTTGATGCGTCTTTACCCCATCATGATTGTGTTGAGCAGCGTACTTAACGCAATGCTCAAATTGACTATCAATGGTATTGTATTGCGGTTGTTTGTGCCTGTAGGGCTCAGCGAGTTTCGGGAATGGCATAGGATAGAATTGAATGGAATTGATGAATAGAATGGAGTTGAATAGAATTGAATTGAATTGAAAATAGGATGTATTATAGGTTGAGGGTTTCGAATCTTATTGTATAGTGTGTTGTTAACAGTAAATGAATATCTCCGCAAAGTTAGCAAAAAAGTTTGGAAAAAAACAACCAATCAGGAATTTTAATAACAAAATTCAGCACTATCCAATCACAA
>CAVKVE010000210.1:0-2721 GCA_963659655.1 Bacteroidaceae bacterium
CGTTCTGCTCGTCTTCTACAATTAGTTTGCCGATATTCCAATAAGCGGTAACCATGGCAAAATTCACTGCCCTATACGCAGAGTGCCGTGCGGAAGCAAGTATTTCTCGAATACTTGCAAATAAAGAATCGTTTTGACTTGGTATCGTGTTCATAAATCTTCTTTGTAGGTTATTTTGCGGTTGGCGGAATCGCCGAGGACGATGTGGATGGGAATATGGGGCAGGTAGCGATGGACAATGCCGCAGTCGTCGGTGGCTTGCAGGTGCGAGTCTTGCAGGGCGAGGCGGTAGGCTTCGGCTATGGTGGTTAGGCGGAAGGCTTGCGGGGTCTGGGCACAGAGCAGGGTGGAACGGGGCGGGATGTCTTGTACTACTTGATTGTCGGGTGCGTTTTGATTGTCGGGTGCGTTCCGGGGTGATGATGGGCGATTCGTTGAGAGTTGGTTCGGGAGTGGTTCGGTAATTTCTTGTTTTTTGACTATGTACATTGTGTCGGTGGCGGGGATGGCGACCGTAACGGCTTCGTGGTGCTGCAAGGCGGTGCAGACATCCGTGATAATCCGTTCGCTCACGAAGGGGCGGGCGGCATCGTGGAGAAGGATGTTGATGACGGGACGGCTTTCTTTGGCATTCCCTTGCTCGTCTGTGCCGCTGTTTATCTTATTAATTTGCTGTTCTATCTTGCAGATGGCGTTGACGCTTGATTCCCAACGCTCGTTGCCGCCCGCAATCACCCACGCCACTTTCTGCCAACCGTTGCGGCGCACCATGTCTTGCGCCTGTGCGAGATAGTCCTTGTGCATAACAATACCTATCTCGTCAATACACGCCGCCCGCTCGAACGCCTCCACCGAGTGCTCGAGTATGCTACGCCCATCGGCTAAGGGCAACAATTGCTTGGGCGTTGCTCCACCCACGCGTGTGCCTATGCCTCCGGCTAATATGACGGCGATATTCTTCATTATAGTTGCCGAATACGGGTTTGTACTAATTGCCAATAGGCGTCTTGCATTTCTTCGGGCAGGAAAGAGGTGCGTATGGTGTTCTCCCATGCGGGATAGATGCGTTCGAACTTGCGGAAGATATTGCTGATGACTTTCTCGTTCAGACCGCTACCGGACATCGCTTGCTCGAAGTCTGTGCGGGTCAGTTTGCGTTTTTTGCCATTTAGGGTAAGTGCTAACTCTTCGGGGTCAGAAGGATTTACAATCGCTGCATTTATCAGATCGTACGCAGGGGTTAACACATAGCCTGTAGCCGACGGGCGATAGAGCGAAAAGTTTTTCAGGTGCATATCATTATTGCCCGTAAGCCAACAGAACAAAACCAATTCGTAGTAGCGCATAAGGTCTAATATCGGTGTAGACGAATAACGCGCAATTACTTTTGCCACCTGCTCATAGGAACTCCTATACTTGTACTCCGTCGGACGCTCGGACAATTGGCACATATCTTCCATCGCCACTTTTGCCCCGTCGGGCAGACGGTCTATACGGCGGGCGATATACCCCAACTCGCCATCTGCCAAACGGAAAAGCGTATGAGGAACAACCTCAATCCGACTCTGCTCCGCTAAGTGCATCGTCAAGTCCTCCACTTCGGGCAAATGCGGGTAGTTGTCTGTCTGTGGTTTGAATATATATCCGCCTCCGAAACCGACAATGGTCAGTCGCTTACTGCCCTCATGGGTTTGCAGGTGCAGGGATATTTTGGGTTGCACTCCCGTAAGCGTCGTCTGAGAGGCGATCACCTCTTTTGCCAAAGCGTCCATATCCGCACGGGTATAAGTCCACTCGGGTACTGTCTGTGTGCCGAAAAAGCGACGCACACAAGCGGGGTGAAAGTCTTTTTCTCCCTCTCGCAATTCCTTGTAGCAATACAGACATCGACACATAATCTCACTCCTTCACTTCTACGACACTTACCGCCCCTATGCAGTCTTTACAGCAGAGCAACAACAGTCCCATTCTATCCAACACACTCACATCCGTATTCCGCAGCGCCACATCCAACAGCCACCCTTCCGGTATCAACCCGTCGAAGAACGGGAAGAGCGTTGGGCTCTCGTAGGCAGCCGGCGAAAGAGGAAGCGTCAAACTTACGGGCAAAGCACTCGCCTGCTGCAAGTAAGGTTCAGCGTAGGCAAAACGATACCCTGCGTCGGTTTCTTCCAACGCGCCTGCCAATGAATCTTGATAATATATTTCAGCCTTGCGCATTCTCTTTGCGTTGCGGTGTCAATTCGTAATTAAACAAATCCAACACTTGATTTACCTTATCCATACGCAACGACACTTTTCCTTGCTCCAACTCACGCACAAAGAAAAGGCTTACACCGGATTTGTATGCCAAGTCTTCTTGCGTCAATCCGTATTGCTTTCGTAGTGCCTTTACGCACTCGGATAATTTCGTCTTTGCCATAGTACAACTATATTCGTTCGCATATAAAACCACAAAGAATATGCCATATTATATTACATCGCATATAGTTTTGTATATTTATACCATAAATTATATGCTATCGAATATAATTGCGTGGGGCATATAGAGGCATTATTGCTTTCCTGCTGGGGATAGATTGGTTGAGGAGGGGTTCTGCTCGGGGGAGGAGAGGATCTGCTCGGCGATTTCGCGGATGGCACCATTGCCACCCGAACGGGTAAGATGGATGATTCCGGGGACTTTCTTAATTCTACCTTCGGCGTTGGTAGGGCAACAAG
>CAVKVE010000211.1:0-2695 GCA_963659655.1 Bacteroidaceae bacterium
CATCACGGCGTGGCTCCTGCGGCTTTACATCCCGCGGATGCCGCTGTTTATAGTCCGCGGAAGACTATGTCGATAGGCAAAGATATGTTCCTTTAATCCTTTTGCGCTGCAAAGGTAGGATTTTTAATTGAAATAGGCAAGAGGGAGGAGGGAAAAATAATGGTATAAAAAGGTTGAAGGCATGCATAGGAGGAATGATACCACTTGCTATTTCTATTCCTCAAAAACAGAAAAAACAGAACATAAAAGCCCCTACAAAAGCCTTACAAAACCCTATAATGGTAGGGTAATGGTAGGGCGATACGTCCGAGATGAGTCCGAGATATATAATATCCCCATTTTTGATAGGAAAAATGCAACAATTTAGGATGGGACAGTTTTACAAATTTGGCTATACGCCACAATTTTACAAGCCCCGCTTTATCGATTGGAACTTGCATAATCTACAATTGAACAATTTACAATTTGGCAATTTGATGCAAAGCAGAAAAAAGCTGCCCTTGTGAGGCAGCCTCGATAAATCACAAAAATGCATTACAATTATTGTGGTTCGAACTGAACTATTTTAGTAGTGCAAAGGAAATAACTTCTTGAATATCATTTACATAGTGGAAGTTTAGCCCTGTCAGGTACTGCTCGGGGATTTCTGCCACATCCTTGCGGTTGGCTTCGCAGAGAATGATATCCGTAATGCCCGCACGCTTGGCGGCAAGAATCTTCTCCCGCACACCACCGATGGGCAACACCTTGCCACGCAGCGTCATCTCGCCCGTCATCGCCACACGAGGACGCACCTTACGCCCCGTGAATGCCGACGCCAAAGCAGTCGTCATCGTTATACCCGCACTCGGACCATCCTTGGGAATAGCCCCTTCCGGCACATTGATATGAACCGACTGTGTATCAATCGCTTTGCGGCAGATACCTAACTCTTCGGCGTGCGACTTGATATACCCAAGCGACAAAGTGGCGGACTCCTTCATCACATCCCCTAAATTGCCCGTCAGAGTGAGAGTAGGGGTTTTGCTCGGCGAAAGGGACACCTCGATAAACAGTATCTCGCCCCCGACTTGCGTCCACGCCAAACCCGTAACCACACCGATATACTCGTTCGTCTCCCACGCATCTCGAGTGTAGCGCGGCTGCCCGAGGTAGGTAATCAAATCCTTGCGCGTAACCGACACATTATAGTCCTCGCCCAACGACAAACGCGTATCGACTTTGCGGCATATAGTGGCAATCTGTCGTTCTAATGAACGCACACCTGATTCGCGGGTATAATCATCGATGATATGCGAGATTATCTCCCGTCGGAAACGGAGTTGTGAAGGCTTGAGAGCATGATTGATTAACTCTTTTGGAATAAGGTGGCGACGGGCAATCTCCTCTTTCTCCTCCTGCAAATACCCCGTCATCTCAATCAATTCCATACGATCCAGCAACGGACGGGGAATGGTATCGAGCGTGTTGGCGGTAGCGATAAAAAGCACACGGCTCAAATCGTAATCCACATCAAGATAGTTGTCATGGAAAGTGCTATTCTGCTCCGGATCCAACACCTCCAACAACGCCGAAGTAGGATCGCCACCATTGACACCCACCGTACCGATTTTGTCTATCTCATCCAACACAAACACAGGATTGGAAGTCTGCACCTTACGGATGTTCTCGATAATCCGTCCCGGCATGGCACCGATATAAGTGCGGCGGTGTCCGCGAATCTCCGCCTCGTCGTGTAAACCACCCAACGAGATGCGGGCATACTTACGCCCAAGTGCCGCAGCCACCGAACGCCCAAGGCTGGTTTTGCCCACACCCGGAGGACCATACAGACACAGAATAGGTGCCGTAACGGGATGTTCTTCTTGTTCTTTTGGGCTGCGAAGAGATAATTGGCGTTGTACGCTAAGGTATTCGACAATGCGCTCCTTCACTTTCTCCATGCCATAATGGTTCGCGTCGAGCACCTCACGGGCGTGGGCAATGTCGTAATTGTCCTCCGAATACTCGCCCCACGGAAGCGACAAAAGCGTCTCCAAATAATTCTGCTGCGTGGTATAGTCAGGCGAGTGGGTAGGGGTGTTCTGCAGTTTACGCAGTTCGTTGTCGAATAGCGCACGCATAGTGGCAGTCCATTTCTTAGTGTCCGCCTTAAGTCGCATATCTTCAATGACTTGCGCACCCGTATCGCCTAATTCCTTCTGGATAGTCTCCATCTGTTGGTGCAGATAGAACTCACGCTGCTGCTTATCGAGTTCCTCCTTCGTCTTCGACTGAATATCCGCTTTCATCTCCAACAACTGCCACTCCTTATTAAGCAACGACAACAAATGCATGGCACGCTCGCGAAGGGAATCGTCCCGCAAGAGCTGCTGCTTGTCCTCAATCTTCAGCTCGAAATTGGTGCAGACATAGTTGACAAGGGTAGGGGGATCGGTAATGCTACGCAGCGTAATACCCGCTTCCGCCGGCATATTCTCCGAGGCATTGAGTATCTTGGTGGCTTGGTCCTTAATGCTGCTCACGATAGCCACAAACTCCTTGTCGTGCATGGAGTTGTCTGAGTCATCCGTAGAGCCGTCCGTGGAGGAACACAAATCCTCCGGAATAGTGTGGATACACGCACGAAGTCCATTGCGTGAGGGGACGAACTCCTGCGCCTCGATACGCGTCTGTCCCTCCAATATCACCATCA
>CAVKVE010000212.1:0-2693 GCA_963659655.1 Bacteroidaceae bacterium
CTCTACTTGGGAGGTAAAGAACCTGCTCGTCCACGAAGCAGAAACGGCAGAATAAACCGCCCCAATAAGTATATACCAAACAAGTATATACCAAACAAGTATATCCAAGCGGCTGAATAGGAAGCAATAGTTATCGCTTTTCCAAACAGTCGGATACAGAACAAAAGAGGTTGCCCCGCAAAGGCAGCCTCTTTTTTAGAATCAAGGATATATTATTCATTTCTTATGTTTTTTGTTACGAATATTGCACAATGTATAATTTTGTTGTATCTTTGCAATGATTTTTACGGATAATCATGTTTCGATTAGCAAATACTAAAATACGGTGGAGCGCTAAGATATGGGAATGCGGTCTATGCTTTGTTGTGTTTTTATGGGTCGGTACTCTGTTTGCTTCGACAAATAATTATCCGGAAAGTAAATATCCCGAGACTAGTTATCCGGAGATTAATGATCCGGAAATTTGGTATTGTGGCGATTCACTCATCGAATTATCGAAACAAGATAGTATCTCATGGTGTGACCAATACACTGTCTTTTCCGTTGTGCGCATTGAAAACGCAGATAGCACACAATGCCTATGGAGCTTTGCGGAAAATGACACAATAACCGCTGCTGTTCTCACAGACGGATTTTATTCTTCGACCGCCGGCGTACTGCATTCTTCTATGCCGCGTGATTTTTTTAAGTGGTGCATATATGCCTATCATCAAAATAAAGACCCGTTCTTTTATGATGGTAACTTAAGCGGACAGACAGAGACTGCAGACATAGACGGAAGACAATGCGGAGAAATAGATTACCACTGCGAGCCGGTCCTTTTGAATACATTGGATGTGCTAGTACCAAAGGACATGTTACTTAGCTCGATGGCTGCGAACGAACAGGTTAATGGAACAGAACAAGACATATTCTACTACCATGGTGACCATCTCGGCTCAGCGCATTGGATTACGGATTTTAGCGGAGTTCCCGTACAATACATACACTATGCGCCGTATGGTGAACTGATAGAAAATCAAACAAGCGCCGGCTACGATGAGCGGTATAAATTCACCGGAAAGGAACGAGATGAGGAAAGCGGGTACGACTACTTTGGCGCACGCTTCTACTCCTCACCACTCTCGTTCTGGCTTTCCGTCGACCCACTCGCCGGAAAATATCCCAACATATCGCCGTATGCATACTGTGGTTGGAATCCGGTGAAGTATGTGGACCCTAATGGGAAGTGGATTGCGGTTACCTGTAATGCTGATACAAGAGCCTCTTACACTGTTATTGGTGGAGTAGTAGATATGGATGATCGTAATATCTATGTTGTTGGGAATGGCTATGATGTTGGAAAAGAAGGAAAACCCAAAGATGCAACCATATTAGCACAAACTGCCACACCATACTCATTTAGCAATGAGAACGGAAAAGTCATATCAGGTTCAACTATTGATATGACAGACAAGTCCGGCGATTCTTTCCTCTCTCAATTCCAAAATAATGAGATTTCATTATTGCGTTATGTATTTGAAAATCCTAACAGAGAAGGTAATCAAAGTGGAAGAAACAAAGGAAATTGTGATTTTAAGTATGGAGGGGATGTAAATAGAGGAATGCCATTGTCTCTGTTAGGAGGGAAAATAGGAACAGCCCGCGATGTTGGAAATTTTGCCGCGGGGTATCTTGCTGCTCGAAAAGGGATACCCTATGGGTTAACCATGTGGGCATTTGATAAATACCAGAACTACACCAGTGGTACTGCTGGTGAACCTCCGGTTTCGCGATGGGCACAGTTGATAGGATTTGGCATAGGCATAAATGCACGCCAAGCAAGTAGATTTAATCAACCTAATATTTATAATACCTATCGTTAACATGAACAAGCATAAGAAAAATATGTGCTTAGTCGTAATAATGATTTTGTTTAGTATTCCGATATACTATATTGGCGAATTATACTATTATTGCTTTCAAAAACGCAACTATATTAAAGTGGACGGCTACAAAACAATTACAGTATGGAAGAATTATATTATTCTTGATAAATATTGGTATCCATTCTATCCTAAATATAATTATATTCTTATAAATAGCACTTGGGATTACTATGATGTCGGATTTACGATAACGCAGGATTCTGTTCTTGGAATATGGAGTAACTACCCTGTTAGTGTGTATGGTTTGGAAAGCTTCAAGATGATTGAGACATTCGAAAGAAGCAAACGAGATTATTGGGCAAACAAGTATAGTTTTGCGAATGTAACAAAGGCTCGAAAAGACAGCCTTATTTTAGAATTCGACTATCAACTATGGTATCCATGCTCTTTACAAAAAGGTATGTATATCTACAAAACAGACGAAGGAATTGTTAAGAAGGACTTAGATAAATCTCAAGGAAGTTGACAATATGGTAATTTATGGAACAAATGAAGCTATGACTAAAGGAGTCATTCCCATAATAACAACTACTGCAGAAAATGAGATTAAATAATATTTCAGAATGTAATGGCGTGTGTACAATAGCATGTCGGAAAGCTTAAGTTCACATTAGAAGTGCAACAAATGCTTTTCTGTTTAGTGTGCGAATATACCCCTGTAATACTAAATTGAATCTAAAAATCAGGCACTCTAATAACGACAAAAATTCGATAAGCAATGCTAAAAATAAAAAAGGGAGACCGAAGTCTCCCAAAAAATTAGTA
>CAVKVE010000213.1:0-2678 GCA_963659655.1 Bacteroidaceae bacterium
CTAATGATTAGTTATCACTCCATAATCTTGTTAAATAATTAGGATTGAACTCAGTAATTGGTAGTTCTGGCACTTGCAACTGCCTGTATAACTCTGGAAATAGTTCGTTGAGCATATTCTGTCGATTAGATGGGTAAGCGACAACTATATACCTATTGTTTTCATTATTCTCGTGATTAGGTAATGTATCCAGAGAGACAAAGCCTTTTTGGGCGAATGTAACAAACGAAGCAATATAATCAGATCTTTCTTTATCTGTAAATAATTGTCGGATTTGTTTGTTTATTTGAATATCTATATTGTGGTGCTGCGTATCGATAAGTTCTTCTATTCTGCGTTGAATATTACGGTTTATACTACTATCTATTATGTTAGGAAGTTTACAACCGTTAGAGGCAAAGTGTAGTGGAATCCCATTGTATTCTGCGAACCAATCAATATCATTCGCTAATTGGTAATTGGTTCTGTATTTCATATTCCAAAGACATCTCTACAATTTTGACAATATCTAATTACTTGCATTGTTCTTGGGCGAATAGCCTTTGAGAATTTCAAACATGGTAAAGGGCAATGTAAGTCATATAATACATCAAATGCGGTTTTATGTTCAGCGCACGCTCCAATGATGTTTCCATTTCTACAATCGCCTATTCTCCCTATTGAGTTAAGTGCCTCTTCAAGACTTGGAACCTTGTTATAATCTTTACGAGAACTCGTTGTGTCGATGTATAAAAACGGATAGCAGTTAGTATAACACCCCACTACAACTGCAGGATAGTCCTTAATCTGTTTCTTTTGTCTGGAGCATTTTACTTTTTGACATATCATTTGACATTTTCGTTTTACCAAAGTATCAACATTTTGCCCGTTAATGGGCACTTTATATTGCAAATTAGATTTCATACTTATTTACACCATAACCATATATTAATTATTACTACTGATGCGTTAATTTCTCATTTGCTTTTTAGAAAGTGATTTTTTGTTCTGAATGTCATGATAGAATTGTATTTACACAGCAATATTGGGCAGTAAATCCTCATTAAGTAGGTTAATTCGGCTACATTCATAACAATACAACATCTTAAACCCCAAGATGCCAATTCAAATCGTTTTCGTGTTAAATATATGTATATTGCTATACATAAATTAAATACAACAACGACTTAAAAGTTAACGCATCACCAGTAAAGAAAACACATAAGTAATAAATATCAATTATTTACAATCGCACTGCGATAATTTGTTGCAACAAAGCAGTATTGTCTAATCAAAAATATACACAACGAACATAATTCCATTCAGAATCAGCAATGTCGGTAGTGTGAATCTTTATCCACCCGATTTGGTTGGTTTTCAATAGTTTTATCTTGAGATATAACCACTTATCTTGAGTATGTTTGGTTATATTCCCAATAATCTTATTACAACCATCATATAAACTCTCCGTAATTTGCATACTTGAAATATTCAAGGAAAAAGTGGCATACTTTTCAGCGCCCTTGTAGAGAACACTCCATAAGCATTCGCCATACCCAATAAGCAACTGAACTTCATCATAAGGCTTGAAATCCGGTTCTCCACATTCTATAAAATCGTTTCTCAATACACGAGTAATATGAACAGATGCCATATCATAAAACACATACTCGTTATCTATGATATAAAATGGTGTTTCTTCATCTATTTCACATATTGGATATTGGCTCTCTTGAGTGGCGTAGAAGGAGAATTTTGTTAGGGTTTGCCACTTATCATTCGTAATTAAATCTTGGTTTTTTATGCGGTACAATATTCGCTTTGACCGATTGCACTTGTCTATCCACGACAGAACATCACCATATTTGCTGCCGCACTCGCTCTTGACATACTCGAACAACTCTTTTGCTTTTTGATAATTACCGGCATTATATTTTTGAATTCCTTCTTCGACTGCGGCATCACATATATCATCCGCATACAATGCAGGGATTGCTGCACAAAGCATTATCACAAATGCTACTAACACATGTATTTTGTTGTGTTTCATAATTATTGAAGTACATTAACAATATGAACATAATTATTTATGCTATCGGCTTTTCCTTTAGCTATCGTTTCTGCATCAGATTCCGATGGTGCTCGTTGATACCTGCCATCTGCTGTATTATACAATTCCGTAGCCCTTTGTTTTAATTTCTGTTTTTTTTCGCTATAAACATTTAGACCACGGTAATATGTATCTTTCTCAATATTGCGGATTTTTTCTAATGTCTCTAGTGCATTTTTTAAGTAATCAATATGGTCTATGTCTGCGTTTTCTAGATAATTATCAAAGTCCGAAACTGCTGCTTGATGTAGAGTGGCTGCTTCCTCTATTGCTGCTGCTCGTATGGCTCGCTCATTCTCTTGATGAATTCCAATGCAAATAGCAACGATTAAGACTGCTGCTATAAAGCCTAAAAACCAGAGCCATATTTTACTACCTTTCTTTTGGTCTTTTTCGGGTTGGACTATGGTTGACTTTTTTGGTTTGGACTCGTGGGGCGTTTTGCGTTCGGTGGGAGTTGTACCATTAGAAGGAGAGCCCGGTTGGAATATAGTGGTTTCGCGGGAACCGCCCTTTGATGTGTTGCTTGTTGGGTTGCTCGGTGCCCCTTCGGGAGTGGTTCGGGAGCCACCTGCTTTTTGACCTCCGT
>CAVKVE010000214.1:0-2657 GCA_963659655.1 Bacteroidaceae bacterium
ATGTATCGAGATTGTCTATTGCAATGTGCTGTTGCGTGAGTACCAAAAGCGGCTCAACCACGCAGAGACATTGGCACAGGCATACGAAGAAAAGTTCGCTGCGGGCAACACCAACGCCATCGAATACAACAAGATTCGCCTCAATCTTGCCACCGCACGCGGTGATTATCAACGGATTGAGACCGAGCGCAACACCATTGTGGAGCAACTCGCGGCTCTCAATGGCGGCGAGCCGATTGTGCTTACCGATACGGTATTCGCCCTTCCTTTGCCGCCCGCAGATTTCGATTCGTGGTACCAAGAAGCGGAAAGCCATAGCCCTATGCTGCAATATGTACGACAGGAGAGTGAGATAGCCAACGCCGATGTGCGCCTGAGCCGAGCCGAGTGGCTGCCCGAGCTGCGTTTGGGGTATATGACAGAGGGTATGACAGGCGAATACTACCAAGGACTTACCGTAGGTCTTACCGTGCCGCTATGGCAAAATACGCACCGTGTCCGCCAAGCCAAGGCGGCACAAGAGGCAGCCTCTTTGCGTCTTGACGAGCAGCGTCAGCAGTTTCTCTCCACGCTGCGTGCGCAGTATGCCGAGGTGTCGGGCTTGCAAAAGACTTGGCAAGGCTATGTCGATGCGCTCCATATCACCAACAGTGCCGATCTTCTTATGGAAGCCCTGCAAGCCGGTCAAATATCGATGTTAGACTATATGCAGGAACTCTCGCTCTACTACAACGCCACCTCCGCTGCCCTTGCTGCCCAACGCGACTATCTTCTCGCCCTCGCCCAGTTGCAGGCGGTAACACTATAACAACAACCACTTTGCTTTCTATCGTAGCATACTGCAAATTAAAGTCTTGCTAATTATGCCCTATAGATGCCATATTCCCATCTGCGTTTCTATCGTCTATGTGCTTTTCGGTCGCTGAGTATCTCATCGAAGTGGGCGATTGCCCATTGAATAATCGGCTCACAGACCTCTATAAACGACAAGGCTCTCTCGGTCAAGCGGTAATCCACTCGTGGGGGCACTTCGGCATAGATCGTTCGCACCACAAATCCGTCCTCTTCGAGATTACGCAATGTGGTTGTCAGTACTTTCTGCGAAATGTCCGGCAATGCTTTTTGTAGCGTATTGAACCGCATCGCCTCTCCCTTTTCGGACAGCGTATGGAGTACGAGCAGCGACCATTTATCGCCCACTCGTGCCAATATATTCCGAATTGGACAGGTAGGAAATAGTACATCTTGAATTTCTGTGTTCAGTGGCATAGTCATTTATGTTGCAGTATAAGTCGGAAAAGCGGATAAGTCCATAATAGGCTTGTCCGCTTTTCCACAATAACCATGCCACCTCTCGAGGCTTTCCATATCTTGTTTTATTGATACAATGCCACAGCCACCCCTTGTAGATTTTCCTTTCCGTTCAAATTTGGATAAACATTACATACAGCCGTTGTGAATGTTTCTACGCTTTCGCATTCCGTTGCCAATCGTTTGAGCGTCTGCAGGTATGCTATCTTAAACTCTACTGCATTGCGTTCCGCAGCCCCACCATGTCCGCCGATGAATAACTCAGCCCCCGATTGTAACGACTTTTCCGCTTCGGCTATTTCCGCCTCTATTGCGGCTATCGAATTTACTTGTAACGGACTTATGTGTGCCTCTACGGGTGTCCAGTGTGTATAATATACTTTTCCGCCTATCAAGATACTTGCAGCAGGAAAGTCGCTTGTCGCTCCGTGCTCAAATAGGAACGAGACGCCGGCATATTCTTGTGTCTTGCCAAAGGGTACTTCCTGCATCTTGCCGGTAGGTAATCCCGTTATGCTGTTGCCCCACGTATCTGCAAAGTGTTTCATCATACCACTGTATATCTCTCCTTTCGTGAACGAAGGCATTCCTTCTGCCATGATGATGTCATGGTGCTCGGTTCCTCCCACATGATAATCCGCAATCCGAGCCACGATAGGTTTCTTAAGTTGTCGCATATAGGCATTGAATTCTGCAATGTTGTCAAGAAACAGCGGTGTCTCGAGGACTACCAATCCGTCATTCCCTTCAATAATGAAACTTGCATCACCCAATGCATCATTTGTGTAATACACATGGAGTCGAAATGCGTCAAAAGCGTACACCTCCACTTGACCTTTCGCAGTCGCATTTTCCGTTTCTGTTTGGTTCTTCGCTTGTGCCGAAACACCGAGAGCCACCGCGCTCAATAGCGTTACTACTGTCTTTTTCATTTTCTTGTATGTTTTGGTTGTTTATATTCTCAAATCCGCTGCAAAGGTAATGCGTTTTACCTGAACACACAAGAACGCACCTGAAAATCAGTTAGTTACATTTTAGTAACTATTATAGATTATCAGTAACTTCCAACTACAAAAAAAATGTATTTTTGAATGCCGCAAAGGTACCATAAATCTGCAAGATACAAAGAAATCAGCCTGCAATTTGCCCCATAGATCAAAATAGGCTGCTCAACCGAAATGGTTGGACAGCCTATTTTGTATAAATCAGAACCTCCGTTTAGTTCTTGAAGTGCAGTTCTCCGTCGCGGAGTTCTACTATTACCGGGCGTTTGTTGTCCACTCGGCCGGCGATGATTTGCTTGCTCAGTTCGTTCAGTACCAAACGCTGCAACGCACGCTTGACAG
>CAVKVE010000215.1:0-2656 GCA_963659655.1 Bacteroidaceae bacterium
GGTTTCGCTATTTGCCAGAGTTCTTGTGCCATAGGTTAGAACAATCCCCACTCGGCGAATTTCTCAAAGCCGCCGATGGTGTTGATATACTGCTGTGCCTCGCGGACTATCTCCTCGTACGGCACGCCGTTGACCTCGGTATCGCCGATGGCACAGCACGCGTAGTAGGGGCGATTGGTGCGCTGGGCTTGGAGATGACACCATATATTCACGCTGACATCCGCCTTGGAGAGGTCTTTGCCGTGCAGACCGCCGCCCGTGACGCCGTCTGCCATATCCGAACCGAGTTTGCGGTTGGTCGCTCCTGCGTCCACATTCGTGCCGCCCGTCCAATCGCCGAGAGGGTTGATGATGAGGTGGTCGCAATCGTATAACAGCGTGCAGAGTTGGCGTAGTTCCTCTGTCTGGGCGTTGGATTGGCAGACGATGAGGTCGTTGCCGTTGAGGATATACTTGCCGTCGGTGGGGTAGCCCTCGTAGATTTTATGTGCGATAATGGAAAGCATTTGCTGCTCACGAGAGAGCGGAGAGCCTTTGAAGATACCATTGTCGCCGCAACGAACACGACCCGCTTGGTTCTGGGCGAGGTGTGCGTCCTGCTTGGCATAGACATAGTGCAGTGTCTGTTCGCCTGCGATACGGCGAACGATGGCTGCCACCTCGGCTTCGGTGATGTCCTCACTCGTTTCGAGAATGACGGTGCAAGTGCCGTGTCCGAGGAGCACCTCGGCGGCTACCTTGGGGCGGTCGCTCTTGGTGTAGGCGAGGTCGACGATTGCACCCGCTATGCGGTCGGCTACCTTATCGGGGTGCTGGGGGTTTACTTTTTCGATCATACGATTTTTAGTCTATTTTTGTTGCTGTTTTGCCTGTGAGTTTCTCCCAGCGGGCGAGGATGACATCGCAGTAGTGCGGGTCGAGTTCCATGAGGCGTGCGCTGCGTTCCATCTGTTCGGCAACGACGATTGTTGTGCCGCTGCCGCCGAATAGGTCAAGGATGACCTGTCCTTTTCTCGATGAGTTACGAACCAAGTAGCCGAATAGTTCGACGGGTTTCATAGTCGGGTGGTCTGTGTTCTTGGTGGGCTTGTTAAAGTTGAGGACATCCGTGTCAGGCGATAGGTTGAATATCCGCTTGAGGAGGTCTTTCATCTCGTCCTTTTTCATCTTGGACAGGTCGAGTTCCTCGCCGTCTGGAATGACATCCGATTCTTTTCTGGAGTTGAAGAAATAATGCGCTGCGCCGTCTTTCCAACCATAGAGGCACGGCTCATATTTATGCTGGTAGTCTTGGCGTCCGAGGTTGAATGAGTTCTTGTTCCAAATCAGTTCTTCTCGTACTGTCAGTCCTGCGTCGTTGAGCGACTTTTCAAAATTGATGTGTTCGCTACTCGCAAACCACACATAGAATGCTGCGCCTGCTTTCATGGCTGATTCCATGGCAGTGAATGCTCCCGCAAGAAACTTGCGGAACTCCGCCGAACCCATGTTGTCGTTCTGTATACTCATCCCCTGACTATTCGAGATGTTGACATTGTAGGGCGGGTCAGTGACTACGAGGTCGGCTTGTTGTCCGTTCATGAGTTTGGCTACATCCTCTTTGCTTGTGGAATCTCCGCACATCAGTCTGTGGTCTCCCAGTTGCCAAATATCGCCCGCTTGGCAGCGCGTGGTTATGTCTACCTCATCCTCGTTAAAGTCATCATCTGTTGCTGTAACCTCTTCGTTGTCCTCTCCGTCCTCGAGGAACGGCAGGTCAATACCCGCTGCGTCCAGTTCATCGAGTTCCCATTCGCCCGATAGCAAGTCCCAGTCCCACTCGCCGTAGCCGCTGTTGTCTTTCAATGTGTAGGCACGCAGTTGCTCGATGGTGGCGTCGGCAGGAATAACCTTGCAGGGTGCTTCGGTGTAGCCGAGTTCGACCATCGCCGAGTAGCGCATATTGCCGCCAAGGATGATGTAGCGGTCTTTGGCGTTCGGGATAGGATAGACGAGCAGTTCACGCAGGGCGAGCATCTCGGGGTTCTCCTGAATGCTGGTCTTGAGTTTCGCGAACTTGTCGTCCTTGATGAAGCGGGGGTTCGCAGGCAGCCCCTCTATCTGCCCATCGTTCTTGGCGAGGGCAGTCAGCGGGAGGAGTATGGGGTTGAGAGTGGTCATTGTGGATTATTTTTTCGCTGCAAAGGTAGTACTTTATTTTGTTATCTGCAAATAAAATATATTACTTTATGCGAGTGTTGCGAAATTTCTAACCCTTAGTCTGCTTGAGTACGCTGAAATCGCATTCTATTCCGCGCACCTTGCACCATGCCTTGTAGGTGTTCTGCTTGTATATTCTGCGCTTGGAGCTGTCGTACGGCGTGATATAATACCACTCTGGTATCGGGTCGTCAGGGCGTGCCTTGGTTGCTGCTGTTTTCATGGGTGTTTGAGGGTTACTACTCTTTAGTTCTTGTTTGTCCATAGTCGTATCTGTTGAATGTTTGTTGTTTCATGGCAAATCTGCCATGTTTGAAATGGGTTGTATGCCATCTGCCGCAAGTCGGGCACTCGTATATCTGCGTGCGTCTATGTCGGCGCAGCGTGCTGACAAAATCGTATGCCTCGCCCCTGCTATTGAATGCTATCTTATCTTGGCAGTTCATGTTGTAATGTG
>CAVKVE010000216.1:0-2647 GCA_963659655.1 Bacteroidaceae bacterium
TTGCGGTGTATGTAAAATTCTCAATCTTAGTCGCGAAAATTCTCAAAGTCGTTGCGGGAAATTCTCAAAGTAGGATAGAAAAATTCTCAAAATATAATTATAACATATTGATACTTAGATTACTATGCTTACTTATATGAAGTGTGCTGCAAAGGTACGGAAAATCTGCAAAATGTCGCAAGAAAAATCTTCAAAAGTTCGGAGAAAAATCTGCGATTGTTGTGTTGGAAATCTTCAAAAGTTTGTTTGGAAATCTGCGATTTACCGAATTATAAAAGCAGTAAAATACTTGGTTATCAGACTATTACTGCAATTTATCTTCCGTTTTAATACAGGCAATACTAACTATAACTATCAACGCAGGCACTGTATGCTGTATAGGACTATACTTCGTATTCGTTGACAAGATAACTCCAAATGGTGCGCTGCTCGAGGGGCGTATCCTTGTACTTATAGGTGAGTTTGTGGGTTGGGCTCATTTGCAAGAGATAGTGCAGTAGATGTTCGTCGTACGGAAAACGAGAGAACTTAAACTGTATCAGCACATTCAAGTCGCTATGCACATACGGAACCCGCTGCACCCAGTCGTGCGCCTGCTTGTTGTACTTATCCAACAGAAAATAGAAATTATATAACAGCAGATAATCCGCCATAGAGATAGGAGCAGAAGAATGGTCTTTCCAATAAGCATACAGCAACTCTTTGACCCTTTTCATATACGGATTACCCTTTTCGCAGGAGATAAGATAAGAATCAAAGAGGTAATCCGAGATATGCAGAAAGGTTTCTCGATAAAGAAACATCGGTTGGTGCGTGATATACTCAGGCAACTCGGAAGTTAACAATATGGTAGCATCTAACCATATTCCGCCATGTTGCACCAATAACTCTGTGCGCAGAAAATCCGAGAAGTGGGCGGCTCGCATAATTCCTTTTCCCCCATCATATAGGCGAAGTATAGCTTCGGGCAGGCTGACATATTCCGATAGATTCTCATTATCAAGCAGATGAATGCTATATTCCTTGCAGTACTTCTGTACGGAAGCATAGCATTTTTTTACAACAACAGGAGCATTATCCATCCCTTGTCCCCAAAATATCCAAATATCCCGATGAGGAAGATGGTTCTCTTGCGGAACAGGGTCAAGAGGGGCTTCAATTAGACTTTTGTAGCGTTTATACAATTTCTCTCCGCAGCGTTTGGCTTCGAACGCATAAATCTCATGCTCATTTTTTCCGATCCAAAACAATCTGCGATAGATTTCATAGACGGAATAACGGAATCCCATCTTTTGCAAAATAGTAATATATGTTTTTAGAGAGCGCATAACCAGTATAGAATGAGTTTGTTACACTTTATGACTTATTTATCAATTGTATATCTCAATTTTTGTAGCATGCCGGTTCACACTTCGTTTTTCTTCCGGCGGAATCTGCATATAATCACCATATTCGGCTTTCAAATAGCCGTCCGCATTTGCCGGACCTAAGAATGTATGTCCTTCAAAACTAATATCTGTTACAGGGAATATATCCGATTCGCATTCATCTAATGTATCAGACCAACCATAAGTATTACCCCAATTATGAGTAGGGAATAATTTAATCCAAAATCGTAACATTCCTATATATAATTTCATGGGATAATAGCCAAACAATCCGATTGCTTTGTCTATTGCTCTGTTTGTGAAACGACTCCTCCCCCATATACAATGTCTGCAGAATTTGTCTATGGGTCTTTTGAACTCTGTTGAAATAATCTCCTCAATAGGAAATATATCTATATATATTCCACGCTCCTTCAAATGTTTTGACTCCGGTTCATCAATTAGAGAGTGCTTGTCTCGGACTTTACTAAACGGCAGGTAATAGTTAGGCTCTGTAGTTGTATCTTGTAGGCACAGATTATCAGGAAGTTCTGCGTTTAACACCTTACGAATGCGTTGCATATCCGAAGCCTTTACCGCAATATCCACATCATCATCCCAAGGAATAAAACCCTTGTGACGAACGGCACCTATTAATGTTCCTGCATGTAACCAATAATCAATGTTGTTGCGTCGGAATATCTCATCCACAACGGATAAAATATCTAACATGCGTAGTTGAGCCTGCCTCAATAGCGACCCATCCGGATTGTACTTTTGTCTTAAATCTTCCATTTTTGATAACTTTATTTATAGCAATATCCTCCGCTGACTTCGATAACTGCACCATTGACAAACGGATTGCGTAGTAAGAACAGTGCCGTGTCAGCGATTTCCTCTATGGTTGCGAAACGATGTATGGCTGTTTTCGCACAGATACGCTCGCGTATTTCTTGAGGCTTGTTCTTTTGCCAGTCGGTCTCGACAAAGCCCGGAGCGATGACATTGACTGTTGTACCCGTTCCCTCAAAGTCTTTCACGAGATTCTTTGCCATAGCGTGTAACGCCGCCTTGGTAACCGCGTATGGCAATGAGGTAGCGTGCGGCTCGATTGCCATCATTGAACCGATAAAAATAAGGCGAGAGTCGGGTTGTATCTGCTGCCATAGGTCGCGTAGCAAGAAGAAATGACTATTCACATTCACTTGCATCATCCGATACCAGTCCTCGTCCGTCAAGTCGGGCGTACACTTGCGCACCGTTGTGCCTGCGTTGCACAC
>CAVKVE010000217.1:0-2603 GCA_963659655.1 Bacteroidaceae bacterium
TTACTTCGTAGCAGTACTGGGTGTCACCGCAAGAGGTGAGCGAGAGAGCTGTTGCCATAACAACAGCGCATGCAATAGCAAATTTTTTCATAATGGAATTATAATGTTTTTTGTTAAAAGTGACAATCTCTTTGGCTGAAAACGGCTGCAAAGGTACTCACTTTGTGTCAATTATGCAAATTTTATTTTTAGTTTCCTGCGCGTTTCCCTTAGGTCCGTCCTCTGAAAATTGCGTTTCTAAATGGAAACTATTATAGGTCAGTCCTGTTTTTCCGCCCCTATTTTTTTCTGTTTTTCCCCTCTTTTCCGCCGCGAATGCCGTTAAAATAACGGAAATTTTGTTATGTCGGAAAATATGTGTATCTTTGCACGCTATTTTTGAATAGTGTACTGAGAAATTTGGAGTGTATCCTGAAAATAAGTTTAGGGATGAACTTGAAAATTTACAACCCAAATAGAATTAGAATATAAATACAATAAGATACTATGGCAAGTTTACAAAAAATTCGTAATCATGGCGCCCTGCTCATCACGATAGTGGGCCTCGCTATGTTAGCCTTTATTATGGGGGACTTCCTTAATTCGGGTAGTTCGTTCTTCAACCGTAGCCGCGAGAATGTCGCTACTATCGAGGGTGAGGACATCCACTACACCGAGTATGAGGCAGCCAAAGACCAGTTGACCGATGTCTATAAGATTGAGTTGGGTCGCACCGACTTCGACGAAGAGATGACCAACCAGATTCGCAATCAGGTATGGCAGATGATGTTGCTCGATTACACGCTCAAGGCTCAGACCAAGGCAATCGGTATGGACATCACATCCGATGAGTTGAGCGAGCTTTGCATCGGTCAGAATCCTCACCAGATTATCCGAAGCCGTCGTGCATTCTACGATGAGAACGGTCAGTTCAACCGCAATGCGTTGGTGCAGTTCCTTTCAGCCATCGAGCAAGATGCCGATGATTCCGAGCAGGCAGCCACGCTGAAACAGTACAAATCCTATTGGTTGTATTGGGAGAATGCAGTCCGCCTGACCTATATGCAGGAGAA
This sequence comes from Bacteroidaceae bacterium, assembly GCA_963659655.1. GTDB lineage: Bacteria > Bacteroidota > Bacteroidia > Bacteroidales > Paludibacteraceae > Colicola. Next base: position 1,053 of record CAVKVE010000217.1, read on the forward strand.
ATACACCTCGCTGGTGCAGCATCTCGTTCGTGCTAACTCGTTGGATGCGAAGTATGCTTTCGAAGCACGCCAAAACAGCACCAGCGTAGAGTATGTGCTTCAGCCGTATTTCACCGTTGCCGACAGCCTTGTTAAGGTAAGCGACAGCGACATCAAGAAGCTCTACAAGGAGCACAAACCGCTCTATAAGCAGACCCCGAATCGTGCGATTGCGTATGTGGCTTTTGATATCGTTCCTTCGGAGCAGGATTTCGCCGACGCAGAGAAAATGATGAAGGATTTGGAGAACGAGTTCAAGACCACTGAGGATGTTTCGTTGGTGGTAAATGTGAATTCCGATATTAACTACGATGGCCGTGACTATTCTCGTGAGACCGTTCCGGCTCAGTTCCGTGATTTCGCTTTTGGCAGCAACGCCAAGGCAGGTCAATCCACCGACATCCTTTTCGAGAACAATACCTACGCAATGGCTCGTATCATCAAGTGCGGCTATTCTTTGCCCGACTCGGTTGAGCTGAAGGCTATCGCTCCGGCAGGTCAAGAGGATCAGGAGTTGGGTTGGTATACTGCTACCGAGCTTCCGCAGAACATCGCTGAGCAGGCTTTTGCCGGCAAGCGTGGCGGTCGTTTCACCATCAAGCAGGGTGCAGGTGAGCAAACATTCGAAATTATGGACATTTCCCCGGCTACCCCGAAGGTAAAATTGGCCATCCTTCAGCGTGAGGTTACTCCGTCGAATAAAACCTATTCGGCTCTCTATAACAAGGCTAAGCAGTTCGCAGCGGCTAACCAAACAGAGGAGGCTCTTCGCGCCGCAGCCGGCGAGGCAGGTCTGACGGTTTATCCGCAGTACAACCTGCAGGCAACCACCGAGAATGTGGCTCGCCTCAAATCAAGCCGTGCTATCGTGCGTTGGGCTTTCGAGGACAAGCGCAAAGAGGGTCAGGTAAGTGATGTCTTCGAGTGTGGCGACAAGTTCGTTGTTGCTGCGTTGACCGAGATCAACGACGGCGAGTATCGTTCGTTGGAGTCGGTTCGTGCCGAGCTTACCATGGAGGCTATCAACAACGCTAAGGCTAAGTATATCAGCGAGAAGCTTGCCGGCGTTAAGTCGCTTGATGAGGCTGCGCAGATTACCGGTACGCAGATTCAGTCGGTTGAGAAGGTTACGCTTGCGGACTATCGTTTTGGTAACGCAGGTGCCGAGCCCGCCGTTATCGGTGCTGCTTTGGCTTTGGCTGATAACACGCTGAGCGAGCCGCTGAAGGGCAATATGGGTGTCTATGTCATCAAGACGGGTGTTAAGACCACGGCAGCCGGTGAGTTTGATGCCGACCAAGAGAAACAGATGTTGACGGCTCGTTATGCTTATAGTCTGCCTTACCAAGCCATCTCTTTGATGGAGGATAAGGCGGATGTGGACGACAACCGTGCCAACTTCCAATAATTATAGTTCGTGTATATTGATTACCCTTAGATAGTAGTCCTTATATAGTATGGCAATCCGCCCTGCGCTGTTTTAGCGTGGGGCGGATTGCTTTTCTTGTGGGT
>CAVKVE010000218.1:0-2575 GCA_963659655.1 Bacteroidaceae bacterium
AAGGTGGAACTCCTGTGTGAACAAAATCCGGAGTTCCGGAAAGAACTGTGCAGAAAGATGGGGGTGAATAATACGACTCTGATTCCATCTAATACTCAATTAGATGAAATTTACGAGTATTGTATAGAGCGTGTAGTTCGCAAGCAAGCAACGGAATATTATGCTTCATTCCCCATCGAATCAATAAGGCAACAGCTTATAGAAGATTATTGCAGGATGGAGCGTTTCCATAGACTGGATGATTTCGGTGATTTTTGTCTTGCAGCATATCAGCAAATAGAGTGTATATGCAAAACGCTTGTTGATGATAGTAATTTATTGGAGATTACTCAAAAATTATGGGCTTATCCCGCTTATGTTTATACCGGAGAATGGAAAAATGGTAATTATGAACAAGAAATAAATATTTCCGTAACTAAACGAGCAGAAAACAAGAGTAATTTTCGAGTGGCGGATATTGTTTTCCCCGGGAAAGATAAAATTGATAATATTCCAAATGCAAACAAGAAATATAGCATATCTCTATCCTCTCAATCAGCAGTAGACTTAATCCGAATGGTTGTTTATTTTGTTTGTTGCCAAGCAATGTTGAAATATTCAGAGTATGAATATTATAATACTATTTGCAAAACACTTAATGAGTTATATCAATGCAGGAACTTAAATCATAGAGGAAACGCCCAAACAGATTGGCAAAAAGAGATAACGGAAAGGGTATTAGAAGATAAAGCATCCTATTATTTCGTGTTTTTAGGTGAATTGGTCCATTTTGTAAAAACGGTTTCCGATGGGATTAAAGCACTTCCGGAATTAGCCTCCAAAATTCGAGAGATGCCAGACCGAGCAATGCAAATACAAATACAAATGCCAAAGATTATAAGTAAAATAGAGATAAAAGATGACGGGAAAAGGCGATTTAGATAGAATCAGATTGTCTCTCGTCAGTCGTTAAGGATCACATTAAAACTCGTAACAGAGATGTTGAGGGCATCCAGAATAATTTTGACTGAGTGTTTCTACTGCTATTCAATTTCTCACAAAGGGCCATGATAGGTCATAAATTAGGCATATCTATGAAAAATATCACAGAGCTAAAAGATGTTCGATTTATAGTCAGTCCGGACAAGTGTGACATAAAAAGGGATGAACGACTACTTATTCCATTTGCAGCATCAGACAGCACTCTTGAACGAAATAATGGGACATGGGATAGTCCTATTAAATTAGGACTTGCCGATAAGAACGGTCTGATCGTTGTACCCGCTCAGTATGATCGTATATATGATGACTTTTACTTCGAAGAGGATGTTGTTCGTGTTGGGAAAAGTTATACAATCAATTATGGGACGGAAGAAAAGCCGAAACTATACGACTATATGCATGTAGGTATAATAGATTCCACCGGTAAAGAATTAATACCCTGTGAAAAATACAGATGTATAGAACTTACACATTGCCATGATCGTTTTATCGCTTATATTCGTAGCAACAAATGTGCTTTGGTGGACAAGTATGGAAACGAGGTACTTCCATTTGGGAAAATTCAAAAAGTATATAGTGTAGCATACGATTTTGCTAGAGCATTGGATGTGAATAATGGGTGGTGTATATTTGATATGCAGGGAAACATAATTATTCCAGGCGGTATGTTTGACAATATATGGAATATTGAAGAAAAATATGATACCATAGTTGTAGAGCGACAGAAAGTTCGTTACAAAATACCCTTTGCCGTATTGCGCAAATGCCAAGAAGAACTGCGAATTACAGGTAAGATAACAACTAATGTGGAAGATTTTCTTAATTACGAAACCTATATGCAGAAAAAATTCCCATTAAAACATTGGATGTGCTTCCAGTTTTACCTTGACAATAATAACACTGAAAGTATTGAGGATGAATATGAGAATGAAAGATATGATCGAAATGACTACCACGATGATTATATATCTCCATTGGAAGCCTTTGAGGGTGATGAAAACCTATATGAAGAATGGCGGATGAATACCTAATCGTATCTGCATAATCAACATAGTTTTTTTCTAAAAAAAGAATGTGTAATATACTGATTTAGTTATGACAAAGACGATTGCCATGGTGGCGCCGGCGGGGGCGATAGACGGGATGTATATTGACGGAGCGGCGGAAAGGCTGCAAACATGGGGATATGCCGTGCAGGTAATGCCACACGCGCGGGGACGGTATGGGAGGTTTGCAGCAAACGATGAGGAACGGGCGGAGGACCTAAACAACGCTCTCGGCGACCCCGCCATAGATATCATTCTCTGCACACGAGGCGGATACGGCATGCAACGAATCATTGACCGGATTGCACCGATTGGTTGTACTTTGCCAACTACCCAATCCGTTTCTCCTGAAAACAAGATGCCCAATGAGGGTAAGGCTGCCGAAAATGGGAGCTTACCAAGCATGGAATCTACTATCTCCGGACACAGAAAAGAAGTCACGGAAAAAGGTTTTACGCCGATAACGAAGCCTATCGTCGGGTTCTCGGATATAACTTGTCTGCATCAGTTGGCGGCACTTTCGGGACAAGCGTCCCTGCACGGACTGA
>CAVKVE010000219.1:0-2501 GCA_963659655.1 Bacteroidaceae bacterium
CACTGATAGATTTAGCGTTTTTCTCGTTATACTATCAAGAGGGTAGAAGACGGCGCAGTTCTGCATGGGCTTGCATGGGCTTTAATGGAGAAAAACAGCCACTCTATTTCATGGTGAAATTACAAACCATACGGGGACTTCTATAAATCCCCCTTTAACGGAAATAACACAACAATGAAAGATATTCGTTTCACATTGGCGGCACGCTGCGAGGCGGCAGGTCGCGACAACAACGAGGACAACTACCAAGTCATCTCGGACATCGCCTCGGATAAGTACACTTTTGCAGCGGGCGAAGAACTCACGCTAGGCGACAAAGGTACGCTGCTCGTAGTCTGCGACGGCATGGGCGGTATGAACGCCGGCGAGGTGGCATCGGCTATTGCGGTCAAGACCGTCAAGGAGGCATTTGCCGCTGAGCGTATCTCGAAAGAGGCACTCGCCAACCCCGAAAAGTTTATTGTCCAAGCCATTCAGGCAGCCGATGCGGCTATCAAGGCAGAGGGCAAACGCAACCCCGAAACCGAGGGCATGGGCAGCACTATCGTGCTGGCGTGGTTGCTGCACGGCAAGGCGTATATCGGTTGGTGCGGCGACTCGCGTGCTTATCGTTACAACCCCGCCTCCGGGTTGGAACGCCTCTCGCACGACCATAGTTATGTGCAGGAGTTGGTTGACGCCGGCAGTATCACGGAGGAATTGGCGTTTTTTCACCCGAATAACAACATCATCACCCGCAGTCTGGGTGACCCTCGTGGCACAGCAAAACCCGACACCAAGGTATTCGATATTCAGCAGGGCGACCTCTATCTGCTCTGCTCCGACGGGCTATGCGGCTGCCTGCAAGACGCACAGATACTGTCGGTTATCGAGCAGCACCACACCACAGTGGCAGAGTGCCGCGACGCGCTTTGGCAAGCCGACGAGGCAGCAGGCTGGCACGACAATGTGACAACCGTGCTGGCGCAAATCACCAAGGGCGGCATTGCCCCGCATAAGCCGACCTCTACGGCAGACACGGTCGCCCACCTGCGCCGCAGCAACCACCGCCTCAAAACGCTGTCTATCTCGTTGGCTTCCCTGTTAGGTGTCCTTGTCCTCGCTGCGGCTCTCTACGCCGCCTATCCCTGCTTATGCAAATTACGCCACTCCGCTCAACAGCCTGCGGAAGAAAAGATAGAAGAAGGTTCCGGAACTACTCAGGAAGAAGTAGTCTCGGAGGATAAAGATAGAAAAGATGAGCATAAACCTGCCCAAAAAGAAACAGGCACCAACAAAAAGGGCAAAGAAAAAGCCGCTGCTCTATCGAACGACGGTCGAACCACCGTCGAAGGAGCACCGAAAGACGAACCAATTCCCGATGTAAAGACCGTACAAGCCCCCGATCTCAACGCAGCCACAGGGCAAGAACAGGGTAAGGGCAATGAAAAACAGGAAGAAATCAAAGTCCCCGAAGTGAAGACAGCGACTACGAAAACAACGGAAACTACGGAAACTATGCAAAGCAAAACAACGGAAACTACGAGCGAAGCGAATACTACGCAACCTACGGACACAACCAAAACCATAAAAGACTAACCTATGCAACTCCAACAAGATACTCTTTTCGACAATCGCTATACGCTCCGCCAACTGATTGGTCGCGGCGGTTTCAGCGAAGTATGGCTTGCCCATGATACATGGACAGACCTCGACATTGCCATCAAAATCTATGCGCCCGGACAGGGCATGGACACCAACGGACTACAGATTTTCAGCAAGGAACTGGCAGGCGTCTTCAACCTCAACCAAGCCAACCTACTCAAGCCGACCCATGTCGGTCAGTGGCTGAATATGCCGTACTTGATTATGGAGTACTGCCCCAAGGGCGCGCTCAATAAGCAGGTCGGCAAACTCCCCGAGCAAGAGGTATGGAAAGTGCTGCACGATGTAGCGGCAGGCTTGGCGTACTTGCATGGCAAGGAGATAGTGCACCAAGACATCAAGCCCGACAATATCTTGCTTGACGAGAACGGCGACTACCGCATTACCGACTTTGGTATCTCCACCAAGGCACGCACCACGCTCCGCCGCAGTATCGGTGCAGCCGCCGTGTCGGGCGGCACGACAGCCTATATGGCACCCGAGCGTTTCTCTGCTAACCCCGCACCCACCAAGGCAAGCGATATTTGGTCGTTAGGTGCTATGGTGTTCGAACTCATTACGGGCGATGTGCCGTTCGGCGAAATAGGCGGTGGACTGCAGAAGAACGGCGCCGAGATACCGACGCTGCACCCCGCCATGGGCGTACTCTCGGCAGAACTCACGCATGTCGTTCGCCTTATGCTCGCTCCCGAAGCCAAGGATCGCCCCACCGCCGCCACCCTCGCCACCTGGGCCGCCAACCCTCTTGCATTGAACTTCGCTGCCGATACCTCTAAAGGAAACACCCCAAAAGCAGGAGCAAACGGAGGTCAAAAAGCAGGTGGCTCCCGAACCACTCCCGAAGGGGCACCGAGCAA
>CAVKVE010000220.1:0-2491 GCA_963659655.1 Bacteroidaceae bacterium
ACCTGACCGACAACGGAATAACCACCACCATCCGACGCAGCCGTGGCGAAGACATTCTCGCTGCATGTGGTATGCTCGTGAATGCACTGCAAAATGAATCGAAAAAGGAGGAAATATGATACCACAAAACGAAACCATATCCCTACACGAGATTACAACGACTGACAGTATGTACCCGTTCGTGGAAAGTCTATGGCTCGGTACGTTCCCACATATAGAACGGCGCAACACCCAGGAGCAGCGAACCAAAATAGACCAAGACGAACAGATGCATTGTATGGTTGCCAAACGGCAAGAGGAACCCATCGGACTATTTACCTATTGGGATTTCGGGACTTTCGGCTATGGCGAACATTTTGCGACAGACCCTACGCTGCGAGGAAAAGGCTATGGGGCACAAATTGTACAGCAGGTGCTTTCCTTGCTGAGTAAGCCTTTCATTCTCGAAGTAGAACGTCCTGAAAACGAGATAAGTAGGCGACGCATTGCATTCTACGAACGAAACGGATTGGTACTGCAGCAAGAGGTACACTATATTCAACCATCATATCAGATAGGAGCCGGCGAGGAACTACCGATGGCACTGATGACCACGCAGGACTTTGTGCAACAAGTAGATATACAGGAAGCAATACGCACCATTTACCGGAATGTATATGGGTGCGAGCGTAGGTGAGGCTTCACCTTTTTCTTTTGAACGATTCTGATTCTACACTCCTCTTTGAGATTCCCCCAAAATACATACATGATCCGATAAAAGTAGTTTCATTCATCCTTTATTCGGATAGGAAACGGCTGGTTCTTTGAATAGAATCAGCCGCTTGTTGTACTTGAGGGCGGAAAGAGCCGGTAGGCAAAACAAATGCAAAAAACATATTGTAGTTGTACAACTAATTAAAAAGTTGTACCTTTGCGCTTGCAAACCACGCCGAGGGAGTGCGGGCGGGAAAAGATTGCCATTTTGACCTATAGGTTCTATTTTGCAAAAAATAGACCTATATGCAAAAAAGCCATCTTGCATTCGCTCAAATTGCGCCCATAGCGTGTGAGCAGACATAATTAAAAAGGCGTTTGTTGACGCTTGTTTTGGTGTCCTAAAATCTGGAAAATTTTGTATACCCAAAACAAGAGAGCAATAAATGTCCGTTGGTATGTATCATACATCCTGTGTTTTTGCGACATAGGAATGTGCTACATATTCGGCGTGGACATTGTTGCTTATTCTTGTATACAGGGTAATTCCAGAACCTTAGGACAGAGAATAAGTAGGCAGGGTTCCACGCTTTTTTGTATCCATAAGAAACATCCGTTTGGAGCCGGCGGAACAAAATCTTTACACCAATGAAACGAATTTATCCGATTGTGTTGGCGGGACTAATGCTCTTGCTCGCAGGCTGCCACAAGAACTTGTGGAACGACATCAACGACCTGAAAAGTCGAGTGCAGGCTCTCGAAGAGAAATGCAACACCATGAACACAAACATCACTGCGCTGCAGGTGCTTATCAACGCCCAGAGTAGCGGAGATATGATTAGTAATGTGAGCGAGGTCACTTATGGCGGCACCACGATTGGCTATACCATTACTTTTACCAGTGGCAAAACCATCACTCTCTATAATGGAAAGGATGGCGCCAATGGACAAGATGGGGCGAATGGTGCAGACGGGTACACACCGTCTATCGGGGTCGCTCAGGACACAGACGGCATCTACTATTGGGTGGTGGATGGCAAATGGTTGACCGATGTCGAAGGAAATAAAATACCTGTTACGAGCGGCAAAGGCGAAAAGGGCGACACTGGCGATGCCGGAAAAGATGGCACAAATGGTGCAGACGGCGCTGACGGCAAGACACCTCAGCTCAAAATAGAAGACGGCTATTGGTATCTCTCCTACGATGGCACCAACTGGACAAAACTCGGCAAAGCAACCGGAGATAACGGAAAAGATGGCACGAATGGTACAGATGGTACAAACGGCACAGACGGCGAGAAAGGTGATAAGGGAGACAAAGGCGATAAGGGCGATGCGGGCGACAACATATTCTCCTCCGTTACCCAAGACGACAACTATGTCTATTTCACTCTCGCCGACGGCACGCTCATCAAAATTGCCAAGAGCGGCAGTGGTAGCGATAGTTCACACGCCGATAGCGATATCATTGAGTTCAAAGACCTAAATGTAAAGAGCGCCTTGCTCTTGCACACTCCGGTCATTGACACCAATGGAGATGGCGAAATCTCATACGGAGAAGCTAAAGCCACACAGAGAATCAGTTTTATTAATAATTCCAGTATAGTGTCGTTCAAGGAGCTACAATACTTCACGGGGCTAACTTCGGTTTGTTTTAATGGTTGTGTGAATCTGTTTGAACTCGTCTTACCCAATGGATTAGATTCTCTCTCAGAAAATGCATTTGCCGGAAATACAAAACTAAAATCTATCACTATTCCTACCTCATGTAAATACATCTCTAAAAGTGCTTTTTCCG
>CAVKVE010000221.1:0-2478 GCA_963659655.1 Bacteroidaceae bacterium
ATGTCTGCACCGCCTTGCAGCACCACGAAGCCGTTACGGTCGCCATCCCCGCCACGGACACAATGTACATAGTCAAAAAACAAGAAATTCCCGAACCACTCCCGAACCAACTCTCAACGAATCGCCCATCATCACCCCAAAAAGCACCCGACAATCAAAACGCGCCCCACAATCAAGTAGTACAAGATATCCCACCCCGTTCCACCCTGCTCTGTGCCCAGACCCCGCAAGCCTTCCGCCTAACCACGATAGCCGAAGCCTACCGCCTTGCCACAGCCGAAACCTACCGTTTTGCCTTACCAGTCCCGAACCAACTCCCCGCCACTGCCCTCTCTGGCTGCCCGCACCTCCCCGCCACCGACGACTGCGGCATTGTCCATCGCTACTTGCCCCATATTCCCATCCACATAGTCCTCGGCGACTCCGCCAACCGCAAAATAACCTACAAGGAAGACTTATAAGTTGTGCGAATTTGGCACTATACAGAAAAAAGATTACCTTTGCAGCAAAAATAGGAATAGATAATGTAAATTTATTACATTTACTATTCTAAAAATTGCGATTTTAATGAAGATAGCAACCAAACATATAGACAGACAGTCCCTATTATTGGAGCCATTAGGAGCCGTACCGGTTACGACTTCCGTATTATCTTCGCTATTGGAAGAGATTGACCAACGAAACCATAAAATCAGCCGTATGGAACAGGCGGGCGATATTATCCGACTCAAGCGCGGGATGTATGTAGTCTCGCCGGCCATTAGCCGCCAAGCACTTTCCACGGAACTGATAGCCAATCATCTGTATGCGCCATCCTATCTGTCGTGCCTCTCTGCATTGCGCTACTACGGGCTGATCCCCGAGCAAGTATGCAGGACACAGTCAATGACTATCAAGCACACGAGAACTTTCCATACACCGATAGGCGAGTTCTCATATATAAATACGAATCGGGCAGCCTTCTCCGTCGGCATTACCAACAGAACCGAAAACGGTTACTCGTTCCTCATTGCCACACCGGAGAAAGCACTCTGCGACCTCATCGCCACATCTCCGCAAGTGACACTACGCTACACCACAGATGCACGACGCTACTTGGAAGAGGATATCCGATTGGATATGGTCGCATTCGCACAAATGGACAAGGCGGTATTCCTTGAGTATACAGCCGTCGGCAAAAAGACATCATCTATACAAACCCTCCTCAAACTATTGGAGCAATGAATGCTATCTACCAAAACATGCTATCTGCTTACGACCTTATAACGCACGCGCAACAGCGCAACGCCACATTCGAGGTGAACCAACAGATTGCGCTTGCAGGACTATATCTCGGCGGCTTTTTCGAGAAAGCGGCATTTTACGGTGGTACTTGTCTGCGTATCTTTCATGGGTTGCAGCGGTTTAGTGAGGATATGGATTTCTCGCTGTTAGAACCCGATGAGCATTTTGATTTTGCACAGTATTTTCAGCCTGTCATCGATGAGTTTGCTATAGTAGGGCGTCAAGTGGAGATACATAAGAAAGAGAAACGCAACTTTGGCAAAGTAGAATCAGCATTCCTCAAAGATAACACCGATGTGTATGACCTTTCTTTCCAAACAGAAAAGAGCATACGGATAAAGATAGAGGTGGACACTTGTCCGCCACTTGGATTCCAAACCGAGCAGAAATTGCTATTGCAGCCCGTATCGTTCATGACACGATGTTTCACGCTGCCCGACCTGTTTGCCGGTAAAATGCATGCGCTTGTATTCCGCGCATGGAAGAATCGGGTCAAAGGTCGTGATTGGTACGACTTTGAATTCTATGTGCGGCATAATGTACCGCTGCACTACGAGCATTTGCAGGCACGAATGCAGCAGTTTAACGGGCTCACTATCAATCAACAGCAGTTCCTGCAATTGCTCCGTGACCGAATCGCTACGGCAGACATACATCAAGTAAAAGCAGATGTACTGCCCTTCCTGCGCAATCCGCAGGAGTTAGAGATATGGACTACCGACTATTTCCTGCAATTAACTGACCACATACAATGGATATAACATTCAAATTCGTAAGTTAGGTATCGGCAGAATTCGAATTATACCTAATCAAAGAATTCCAACGATTAAAAGAATAGGAACAAAAAGCACTCGATCGGATGACAATATAAGGATTTGTTTCTCAAAGACTTATACGGGAAATATCGATTTGAATCGATGTGTAAGTTGCATTTTATCGATTTGAATCGTTGCAAAAAGTCCGTTTGTGTAGTATCTTTGCCATGTTTTTTGAGAGTAAAATAAGTACAAACAGATAGAAAACCACCAAGAAAAATGTGCCAATCTATAAAACAAGAAGATAGCAATCGGTTGCTTAGCCATATTCGTGAGATATTGTTATCGGCACGGCACTCTGCGTATAAGGCAGTGAATTTTGCGATGGTTACCGCTTATTGGAATATCGGCAAACTAATTGTAGAAGACGAGCAGAACG
>CAVKVE010000222.1:0-2476 GCA_963659655.1 Bacteroidaceae bacterium
AGTTGCGTGCCTATTTCGAAGACCAGTTCGCCAAGGAACTCACCACGGCGGTCAATGGCATTGACATCCACGCCTCCGAGTGTTTCGGAGAGGAGGAACACCCCGAACCCCACCAACTCATCACCTACGCAACGCCACGGATATGACCTACTCCAACAACCTGCCCACGGTTCTCAACACGCTCAGTTTCAAACTGACCGCCTTGCAGAAAGACCAGATGACGCGCCTCCAAGCCGTCAGCCTCATGGCAGTGTTGCGCGACCGCATTCATGTTCAGGGCAAGGACAGCAGCGGTGCTGCCATAGGCACCTACACGCCCGCCTACATACGCACGCGTGTCAAAGCCAAGCGGGGAACAAGCAGCCGTGTCATTCTATCGCTCACACGAGCCATGGAGGACAGCTACGAGGTATATCCGATTGAGAAAGGCTACGGCATAGGCTTCAACACCATGGAGAGTATGCAGAAAGCCCGTTGGTGCGAGGACACCTACAAGAAGCCTATCTTTGCGCCCACCGCCGAGGAACGCGCACTCGTACAACAGATTGCCGACGACTTCATCGCCAAACTATGCAAGCAGTAATCGAACATATCAACGACGCTCTCGCAGACCTTTTGCAAGACCTCGACATCAAGGCATACAGCCTTGCCGAATCGGTCAGTCTGCGCAGCGAGGATGAGGTTACCTTTCCTGCCTTGGTATTGCCCGGCGGCGAGTGCATCAGCGTCTATGGCGAGACCGACAAGCACGACCTCACGCTCTACCACCGCCTCAATGGCGTGTCCTATCAGGAGGACACCGCTTCCTCTTTCGGGAGCGGCAACGGCTATACCGAGACCGATGATATGTCGCTTATCGTTTTCGGCAAGCGCGCGAGCCTCTCGCCTCTCGAGGCAGAACGGGCAGCACGCCAAGCCATCGCCAAGCAGAAGCCTTGCAGCCTCTCGCAGAGCGATTTCGCCTCGCTGCAGATATTCGCCTCCGAGTATGTAGGCGTGTCCTACTTCATGTCCCCAGAGTACTACCTTTTCAAAATCAACTATCGTATAACCAGCACCTACAACCCAAGGTGCAACTAAAACAATACCCACTATGTCATTACAACGAATCACATGTGAGAGCGCATCGGGCGAGGCTTTAATCCACTCCTGCGACCCGTGCAGTCGAGAACTCGGTCGTATCCGTGGTGTCTGCCTTGTAGACGGCTCGCTCGACCTCACCGACCTCATCGACAAACTCAAGACCGCCACGGAGACCTCTACCACGGAGGCACAGACGCTCTTCGAGAAATACATCGCTGCGGGGCAGATACACCTCATCAGCGAAACCACAGGTACTTACGACGGCGGCTCTGCCCAGACGGGCGACGGCTACGGCGACGAGGAAACCCGTCTGCTCGGCTACCTGCACACCCTCTCGTTCAAAGACCCGTCGTACAGCGGCAACAAGGACTTCTACGAGAGCGTAGAGAACGCCCATTGGAAACTGATATGGCGCACCGAGACTTTGCTCCACTTCACGGACAAGCCTGCCACCATTCAGGCTATTGCCCCCGTAGAGCAGGACTTGACCTCTGCCGTAGCATGGGAGGTAACCGCCACTTGGAAGAGCAAAAAGAAACCTGAGATTGCTCCGCTCGAGGCACTCGAAAAATACTTCGAGGGCTGTTGGGTAGAGAAAGAGTAATCGGTCGCAACAAAGGAAACTCTTTTTTCATGTAATAGATTGTTTTTCATTTTGTTTGCAGCAGCGGGCGGGGCAGCCGCCCTCCCCGTTGCTGTTTTTTACACCCCAACACTTATGATACGATACCAAGGCGAAAGCATAGACTTTCGGATAACGCTTGGCGACAGCACGAGCGGAATCACCAAGTGGTCGGATTTCGACTCCTTGGCGTTCTATATCTACACCGACACAGTTCATATTGCGAAATATACTGCCACCATAACCGAAACGAGCGAGGTGCGCACTTTCGAAAGCGACACACTCACCATGTCCGCCGATGGCAAGACCATCAGCGGCACGCTTTTGTCGGCAGACACACTGACGATGACGGGTGCTTTGTATTTTGATGTATTGGGGCGAAAGGGGACAACCAAGGTCTATATCCGCAGCCAGAACACCGACACCCGCATTGAGTACGCACCCATTAAAGCCGAACTACAATGAGCCAAGATACCAACAACATAAATCTCTCCGTGTCGTTCTCATCGGCTGAGCCATTGAATGTTTCCGTCGCAGCCGATAGCATAGCGAACACCACTACCCAATGGGGCGATATAGTCGGTACTCTCTCCGACCAAACCGACCTGCAGACGGTTCTAACTGCTCAGCAGACGGCAATCGAAAGTGTAGACACCAAGGTCGCCACGAACACGACCAACATCGCTGCAAACACAAAGAAGATTGCCTCGAACACCACCACTATCAACACGCACACCGAGCGCATTGCAGACAGTCGAGCGATAATTGATG
>CAVKVE010000223.1:0-2467 GCA_963659655.1 Bacteroidaceae bacterium
CAACTACTCGATGTCCAAGTTGTGTAAGGGCTTCCGCTTGGTCTTTCTCGAAACAACCCCATTGCGGGTCGCACTTGGATGGGTAACCGCGTGCAATAAGAAATATAGTCATAAATAGATGTGTGTGTTCTCGTTGTGCTATTTGTTTATGCCAATCATTTGCCAATGCCCGCTATTTGCCAGTGTCCGCCGCGGTCGGCACCTATGCGGCGTATCGTGCCATTACGCTTGAGTTTGGTCATGTATTCTTTGACCGTATCGAAACCTATACCCAACTGCTCTGCCATAGCTCGTTGCGAGATACGATTGTTCGCTTGCAGCAGTGCCAATATCCGTTCGGTCAGTGTATCTTCTTCGCTGCTTTTCTGGGGGGTATCGGTAGGGTCGATTGGTGGGGTATCGGTCGGGGTAGTCCACAGCGTTATCTGCATACCACCCGTTGCTTCTTCGATAGTGGGAGCAGGAAAGCCCTCCGCTTGGCACGATTCGATAATACGATGAATGCCGCTGCCCCACGCCTCTATCATATTGGCACGGAAACACGCATTAGCAAAGCCGCATACCCACTTGAGGTACTCGTCGTGCCACGATTGCTTATATTCGATGTTCTGTGATTCCATGTATGGCGGTGCTATGGCGTAGTTGGCGTTGTGTTTGTAGTTTTTGTTATGTTAGGCTATTTTTTGAAAGTGTGACAAATTGTCACGGTTTGGCTTCTTTTGGCTTTTTTGCTGTTGCAAGTAGGTGCCGATTCGGGATTTGCATATGTCTGTAAACTTATCCCAAAGAAGTGCGACAAAGGTACATCTTTTTTTTAGGGTATGCAAAGGTTTGTCGGCAATTTCGTGTCGTTACTACTGTGCTTGCTGTTGGAGTTGGCGGAGGATGGTGGCACGGGTGTATGCCCAAAGTTGGGTATATACTTTTCGGGTGCCGGAGGTGGGGGCGCCGGGCGTGTTCAACTCGGAATAGTGCAGTTGGTTTTGGAAGCGTTGCTCCCAATAGGCACGGGTCTCTGGGTTGTTGAGTTGCTCGGAGGTCAGGCGGCACGCCTCTCGAAAACGGTTAATCTTTTCGAGTTCCGCGCCCTGTGGCGGGTTCTTTTTCCAGTCGCGAGGGCGCGTAATGGTGTACGCCTCTTTTTTAATGTTTAATTTGTAATTTTTATTATCGGTGTCGGAGCGGTGTTGTTGTTGGAATAGGTGGTTTTTGTTGTGGGGTTTGGAGTGTTTTTGTTCGGAATTGGTTCGACATTCATTCGGAGTTGATTGCTTTATCTCATAAGAATCACATAAGAATAGCATAAGTTTGACATAAGAATCTCATATAGTGATCAAACGGATAGCAAAGAAAGATATGACGGAGAGTGGATTGGGAATAAGGGTTAATGATTATCGGATTATTGTTAATGTGTGGGGCGGATTTGGAGTGCGGGCGTTTGAGGGCGATAGATTGTTGTTTGGTTGGACGAATGATGTGGGTATGTATAAAACGCTGTATTTGTAGCAAGGGATGATGATAGAAAGAAAGGTTGCCATGACTCTAATGTTGGTTGTAATTTATTGTTGCCATGGGATAGGGTGTTGCTTATGGTGAACGATGATATTAAAAAGCCTATGTCCCCAACGTTGGAAACCAAGAAAAAAACGAGTATGATAGCGTATTCCGATATGTAAGAGCCGGAAAAATGTTTTAAGGTTC
This sequence comes from Bacteroidaceae bacterium, assembly GCA_963659655.1. Classification (GTDB taxonomy): domain Bacteria; phylum Bacteroidota; class Bacteroidia; order Bacteroidales; family Paludibacteraceae; genus Colicola. The sequence goes on from CAVKVE010000223.1 coordinate 1,702, forward strand.
ATCCGTAGAGCAAGATACATATATGTTGCTATTGGTGTTTGGTAGCACGCATATCCTTTCTGTCGAAGCAATTGATTACGCCGTGCTGTAACCTCAAAGCGTGTACATAATGCTTCAGAAGAGGTTGAAGATGTCAAATTCCCTACACGACTTGTAACGCAATAGCATGGGGTGATGTCTATATAGATGGATTGAGCCGACAGCCCCACATATGTAGAAAACATTATGTCATTGCTATACTTCGTTTCCTCGAAACGAATATGATTGTTTTGTACCAGAGAAGCACGAATGATTTTTCCCCATGGCACGATATGACGAAGACGAAGTTCTTCTTTGTTTTGAGGCAAAGGTGTACTGTATGCTTTGGCTAACAGGTCTTTAACGAATGTACAGCGTGAAATGGGACGCAGGGTGTCAGAATCAACACTATCAATGCCCAAGTAGATAATGTCATATTGTTCATTGGCAACCGAAAAGATACACTCCCATGCGGTGGGGAGAAAAAAGTCATCGGCATCGGCAAAGATAAGCCATTTGCCTTGTGCTTGTTCTAATCCTAAATTGCGCGCATGTCCTGCTCCTTTGTTGTCTTTGTTATAGATAATGGTAGTGTTCTCTCGTTCAAAACCAGGGAAGTGTGTAAAATCAACAATATCTGAGGAGCTATTGTCATCTACCACGATAACTTGGATATCTGTACTATCGGGAATGCTGGTAAGACAACGTTCTAAGAGTTGAGGAACATTGTAGTGAGGGATTATTATGC
>CAVKVE010000224.1:0-2421 GCA_963659655.1 Bacteroidaceae bacterium
ATTAAATCGATACTAATCAATAAAAATTCTTCATTATGAAAAAGTTTACTTTATTGTTCACTGCATTATTATGTGCGGTAACAAGTAGTGTAATGGCTGCCACTTACACTATTGAGTTTCTAACAAACACAACCGATGGTAGTACGGAGATTTCAAATACCACGAAGACTTCTACCGTTGTGACCCAAGCAAGCGAACAGTACATTTCTGCGTTCACAAGCAACTGCAGCAAAGCCTATTACAAAGGAAAATCCGGAGTAAAATTAGGTTCGGGAAGTGCCGCTGGCACTTTAGAGTTCACCTTGGCGGCTGCTGTGCAAGAGAACATCAAGAAAATTACGGTCAAGTCTGCTCAATATAGTTCTGATACAGGTAAATTGTCTTTGACTGCTGATGGAACGAATCTATTAAATTCTTTCACTCCGGGCAAAGACACTACATATACTTTTGCTGCTAAAACAAAAGTAACAACGATTACGCTCAATACAAGTTCAAAGCGTGCGTATGTATCTTCTATTGTAGTTGAAACAGAAGATGCCCCTGTCCCCGCCACCGGTATCTCCTTGGACAAATCCACCCTTACCTTGGACAAAGGCGCTACTGAGCAACTGACCGCTACCCTTGAGCCTGAGGGTGCTACTACAGAAGTAGTTTGGACAACGGATAACACCGCAGTGGCTACCGTAGCCAATGGTTTGGTTACCGCAGTAGGCGTAGGCAGTGCTACTATCACTGCTACCGCAGGCGAGCATACTGCTGCTTGTACCGTTACCGTATCAGCGGGTGTTGCTGTTTCGGATGTAACATTAGACCAATCGACCCTGACGCTCGAGGCAACCAAAACCGCTACCCTCGTAGCAACTATTACCCCCGAAGACGCTACCAATAAGACCGTATCGTGGACGACCAGCAACGACAAAGTTGCCACCGTGAAAGATGGTGTCGTTACCGCAGTAGCCGCCGGCACAGCCGACATCACCGTTACCACCGAAGATGGCGCAAAGACCGCAGTCTGCAATGTTACGGTTACGAACATCAGCGGCATGAACTACTCCGTAAACCTCGGCACAGCAGCCGGCTACAACACATGGACGATCGACAACAAGTCCATCGGTACGCTGTCGTCTGTATGGAGTTTGGATGCAACCAATGGATGGGCCAAGGCGTCTGCGTATTATAATAGGAAAAACAATGCAGCCGAAGCATGGCTCATCTCGCCGGTATTAGACCTCTCGGAGGCAGAGGTGGCTACTATGACTATCAACCATGCCCTCAACTATCTCAATGGCAACGCCTGCCCGCTGAAGATTATGGGTACGAAAGACGGTGCCAATTGGGTAGAACTCGCTATCAGCGAATGGCCTGCAGGTACTTCTTGGACCTTCGAGGACGCAACCGTTGACCTCACGAGCGTCATCAGCGCAACCACACAAGTAGCGTTTGCGTATATCAGCACCACCACTGTGGCTCCGACTTGGGAGGTTAAGACAGTGGCTATCAAAGGCACCCAAGCCGTTCCCGCTACGGCTATCGCGTTGGACAACACCACGCTGAACCTTGAGCAGTACAAGAGAGGACAACTCACGGCTACCCTTACGCCGACAGATGCTACTACGCCTGTGGTTTGGACGACCTCCAACGAAAAGGTGGCTACCGTATCGGCTACGGGCGAAGTGATGGCAGTAGGTGTTGGCTCTGCCAAGATTACCGCTACCGTAACGCCTGCTGAAGGCACCTCCTATACCGCCACTTGCGATGTAACGGTTGCCGCTGCTACGCCGATCACCGTAGCCAAAGCCGCAGAGATAGCCAAAACCGTTTCTGCCGACAACGAGATTGCAGCCGGCGGTATGTATGTCATCCGCGGCTATGTGACCAAAATCGCTTATGCATACAGCAGTTCCTCGAACAACCTGTCCGTATGGATGGACGATGAGAAGGGCGGCAGCACAACTGCGTTCCAGGCATACAAGGTAATTCCTGTTGCAGACAAAGACCAAACAGTTGCGGTTGGCGACTCGGTTGAAGTAATTGCTGACCTTACCAAATATGGTACGACTTACGAGACGGCTGCCGGTGGTTCTATCCGTATTCTTACTACATACAACATCACTGCAACTGTTAATGATGAAACGATGGGTACGGTTGCCGGTGCAGGGAACTATGATAAAAACGCAGAGGTAACTCTTACGGCTAAGGCAAATGACGGCTACGAGTTCGTGAACTGGACCAACGCTGCCGAAGACACTATCGGCACCGCAGAAACGCTGACCTTTACCGCTACGCAAGACTCGACCATCAAGGCAAACTTCAAAGCAGAAGTGCCGCTGACTCCGGCTACATGGTACGGCGAAAAACCGCTGACGGGTACGATTACGGGAACTACGAAGGAATATTCTATCGTATACGAAATCACTCGCA
>CAVKVE010000225.1:0-2375 GCA_963659655.1 Bacteroidaceae bacterium
ATCATGTATAGATGCTTTTAGCAAAAACTATAGTGATGGTATAGTTGATATCTACAAAGATTTATTTGTTAATTACGATGCCCCCGAAACATTTGTACAAAGTCAAGATTGGGAATATGCAGAATCCAAGTTTCCTAAAAAGGGAACTCATATATTTCCACATAGGCGTCGTAAAATTGCGCGCAGAGGATATAAAGAGGAAGAATTTCAAAAATATCTATTGGAGCAATTATCTATCAGCAAGTTATCTATTTTAGGGGATTGCGCTTTGTTGCCTTATGATGGATATAGACCTTATGAGCCCGATATAGCGGTCATTGATACAGAAAATCCTTCCATTCGTATCGACATAGAAATAGATGAGCCCTATGCGGCCATCACAAATAAACCTACGCACTATATTGGGTGTGGTGATGATATGCGTGATCGGCAACTCAATAATTTAGGTTGGATTGTTGTTCGTTTTACGGAGTATCAGGTGCATAGGGATCCATTAGGTTGTACATCTTATTTGGCTCAGCTGATATGTGCATTAAATCCGAATAAAGTTCTACCATCTAATTTGCTCAATGGAAAACTTCCATCGTCTCAAGAGCGTTGGACAGAAATAAAAGCTCAACAAATGGCTATTGAAAGATATAGAGAAAATTACCTCTCTCATTCGTTTGGCAATACACCCGATACGCAAATCACACAAACTGCAATAACCCAAACAGTTGAGGAAAAAGAAAATGCGAAGAAAATACAGCCCATTATAATTTCTCCTAAGTCACAGTCATATAGTTCTAAAATAGATTCAAATTCACGAGACAGAGATATTCAATTCATTTCAAATGAACATATCTATCTGTACAGGGGTGGAATGGAGTTTACCCCTGTCAGTACTTTGATCTCTCATTTTTTTCCATTTGATTCTTTGTCTCGGTCTGCAAATACAGCAAAAAAAACAGGAGAACCACAAGAGAAAGTGCTTGAAGATTGGGAGGCAAAGGGGGCTTTGGCAAGAGAAGTCGGAATATTTATGCATCAACAAATAGAAAATTACTATGTAGGAAAGCCCTTCAATACAACATACTCATTTAGTTATAACGGAAAATACATTACTCAACAAGTGAATGTAGATATTTCCAACGAACACCAATCATTTTGTGATTTCTTAAAGAACCATTCGTTTAAGCCAAACAAGACAGAATGGACAATCTATGATGAGGGATTACAAATCGCCGGCACAATAGATATGCTTTGCACTAAAGGGAACACTTTTGATATATACGATTGGAAGCGTAGCGGAAAAATCATTGATATTAACACAGAGCAGCCCATTACAAATAATATCTGGAGAAATGGGACAAATGGATTAGAAGATATACCCGATACGCCATATTGGCACTATTGCATCCAACAAAACCTATATCGCTACATACTGGAGCAAAAATATGGATTAAAAATAGGGAAAATGTATCTTGTTGTCTTTCCTCCAAATGCACAAAAATTCTATAAATTAGCAGTGCCGGAGATGCCTCAAACGATACAAACAATATTATCACAACTTCCATATAATGATTGATATGTGCTGAAATATATTTTTAGTGCAGAAAGGTTGCACAGAATAGCCGTACCTTTGCACCGACAAACAAAAAGAAGAAACAATTAGTTTATAACAAAAAGGAGGTGTATATTATGTGGTACGGAGATGATGGATTTCTGCATGATGACTACGAAGGAACCTATGCGCACGATGTAGCCGGATACGATGAGGAAACTATCAATGATGCTTTTGATGGAGATCCCGATGCGTATTGGAATATCGACTAACGACTGCCAGAGAGAGACGGTATAAAATACCGTTTCTACAAACAGCGAAACAATGCAAGGTCATCAATAGTGGTAAGGGACTATGATAGGGTCTCGTAGTAAGACTCATAAACTCATAATAAGTTGTACAATAAGACTCGTGATAAACAATATGACAAAGACGATTGCGATTGTGGCGCCGGCGGGGGCGATAGACGGGATGTATATTGACGGGGCGGCGGAAAGGCTGCAGGCATGGGGATATGCCGTGCAGATAATGCCACACGCGCGGGGACGGTATGGGAGGTTTGCAGCAAACGATGAGGAACGAGCAGAAGACCTGAACAACGCTCTCGGCGACCCAGCCATAGATATCATTCTCTGCACACGAGGCGGATATGGCATGCAACGAATCATTGACCGAATTGCACCTACTCCACCATCCACTCTCCCTGAAAGCAATAGTCAAAATTTGGGAAATGGTTTTGCACCGATAACGAAGCCTATCGTCGGGTTCTCGGATATTACTTGTCTGCATCAGTTGGCGGCACTTTCGGGACAAGCGTCCCTGCACGGACTGA
>CAVKVE010000226.1:0-2366 GCA_963659655.1 Bacteroidaceae bacterium
TCAAGTTCGGCGTTGAACCGGTCGTTTAGTTGGGCGATGTCTTGCGAGCCGCTGACGGAAAAGCGAATATCGTTGTTCGTTTCTACTAAGTCACCATCTTTATAGTTTCGCTCGTCTGTTAACTGTCCGTTTTCATTCCACACCCTTAGTGTGCCGTTCAATTCACCCTCTTTGTAGTTTTCTTCTTTCCACAACTGTCCATGTGAGTCCCAGAGTCTATACTTGCCGTCCAATTTGCCATCTTTGTAGTTTTCTTCTTCCCGTGGTTGCCCATTCTCATGCCAAAGCCTTTGAATGCCATCTCGTTGTCCGTTTTTGTAGTTGTATTCTTCTTTCAGTTGCCCGTTTTCATACCACGATTTCCAAACTCCAACGATATGCCCCTCGTTGTAATTGATTTCTTCTTTCAACTGCCCATTTTCATACCACCGTCTATATACTCCATTTTCTTTGTCATTTTTGTAGTTTCTTTCTATCCTTAACTGACCGCTTTCATACCACCGTTTCCGTACTCCGTCGTACTGACCATCTTTGTAGTTATCTTCTTCACTCAACTGACCATTTTCGTACCAAAGCTTATGAACGCCATCCACCATGTCGTTTTTCCAATTGGTTTCTTCTTTCAGTTGCCCATTCTCGTACCAAATCTTTTGAACACCATCTTGCCGTCCGTTTTTCCATGTTTGTTCAGACCGCAACTGACCATTTGCGTACCAAAGCCTATATACGCCATCTCTTTCTCCGTCTTTGTAGTTGGCTTCTAACGCCAACAGACCATTCTCGTTCCAACTTCTTGTAACACCGTCAAAATTGCCGTCTTTGTAGTTCCGTTCAAATTGCAACTGACCATTGTCGTACCAGTGCTTTTGCTCTCCGTCGAGAGCTTCGTGCTTGTAGGTTTCCTCTACTATTAAGTTACCATCGGCGTCCCATTCGTAGTACTTGCCCTCTTTCTTGTTGCCCAAGAACATACCGCCGGTACGCTCGGTTTCGCCGGTCTGTGGGTCGTATTTGAGCAGTGCCGAACGCCCCATCTTATCGTTGGGTATTTTGTCCTCAATAGGAATGACTGTGCCGTGCGAGCGGTCGCTCAAGTCCCACCACTCCGACTGCTCTCCATCGCTTGCGCAGAACGAAACGACCTGCCCTTTGTAGAGTGCCACTTTCTTTTGCGTGGCGTTGTAGTATTGCCACATCTCCCAAGCGTGGTCGGAGAGTTCGCCATTGCTGTTGGCGTACAGCACACACCACGGACTGACAGCCTTGCCCAAGTGGTCGTTCATTAACTCGCGCACGGCTTGCTGACCGCGCTTGCTATTCTCCACATCATACACTACAATGCCGTTGCCGTACTCGGTCTTGTTGGTAAGCACATCGGAGTAGGCTTCGGGCGAAAGCAGTTGTCTGTTGGGTGCGTCGGGTTCGCTGTGCTGCTTGCGCCACTCCTCGCATATCTCACCGGGCGACGCATACGACATCGGGTCTTTCTTGGTCTTGTTGCAAATTTTCAGTGCTTGGTTTGCCAGCGGCTTGTCTTCGGGCAAACGCACATTGCCAAGCCCATACCAACGCGCCATTGCCAACTGCGCAGCAGGTGGGTATTCATCGACAAACTTTTTGAACGCTGCGGCTTCTTTCTCGCCGATAGCGTTGTTCTTTGCCAACAGATTGTCGATGGTTGCTTCGTTACGCTTGGTAATGCTGAAACGAATGTCATCGCTGCTGTCGGGGTTGTAGCGTTTGCTTTGGTGCGAAACACCCTCGCTCAACACCTGCGCCGCTTGCTCGGGAGAGAGGCGAGTGTCGGTTAGTTGTCCTCCTGCTGTTCTTGTAGGGATTTGGAAACTATCTCTACCGACTTCTTGATTATCTCGTGCGCTGATGGGCTGTTCTGCTCCATATAGTCGAGCAGTTCGTTCATTCCCTCCTCGTTGTCTTTGAGAAAGACCATCATTGCTACGGCTTGGTCTCTGTGAACTCCAAAGAGTTTCAACCCTTCGATTAAGTGTTCCTGTATTGGTGTCAGTTCCATATTTTTGTATTAGTTTGTCTATTAAACTTTCGTTTCCGTCAATAAAAACAGATTGTGTAATATATCCATTGTCGAATATATGGAAATAGCTTGCTGAATAAGCATATCCGTTGCCGTCGGGGAATTGCCCGTTAGCCTGCCTGCGGAACATATCTTGGTACGCTACCGCCAACTCAGATTTGGGTACTCTGTTCTTTGCAGCAAAGGTAGTGCTTTTTGCGGACTTTCGCAAACCTTTTGAGCGGGCAGCGGAGAAAAATGTTTGCTCTACTGCTCCGTCTTGGGGAGTTTGCTCGTTGGAGCGTTGGGCTTTGTCCCGCAGGTTGGCGTAGCT
>CAVKVE010000227.1:0-2311 GCA_963659655.1 Bacteroidaceae bacterium
GCCAGACGCGCTTTTCCCTTCGCTTGACGGGCTTTCGGTGCCATGTGTACCCACTCCAATTCCCGTTCGAGAGTCTTGCGTCGTTTGCTCGCCTGCTTTTCCTCTTGTGCCATACGGGCCGTCTTCTGTTCGAGCCACGAGGTGTAGTTGCCCTTCCATGGAATACCTTCGCCGCGGTCGAGTTCGAGTATCCAACCTGCCACATGGTCGAGGAAATAGCGGTCGTGCGTGATGCAGATCACCGTTCCTGCGTATTGCTGCAGGTGTTGTTCGAGCCAATCGATCGACTCGGCATCGAGGTGGTTTGTCGGCTCATCAAGCAGCAGAATATCAGGCTGTTGGAGTAGCAGTCGGCAGAGGGCAACCCGTCGACGCTCGCCGCCCGATAGGTTCTTTACGCTTGCGTTGTCGTCTGGGCAGCGTAGGGCGTCCATGGCACGGTCGAGTTTTTGGTCTATATTCCATGCATCGCTGCTGTCGAGTTTGTCTTGCAGTTCGGCTTGCCGTGCGAGCAACTTGTCGAAGTCGGCATCGGGTTCGGCAAAGGCGGCGTTTATCTCATCGTATTCGCGCAGCATGTCCATAATGGGCTGTACCCCCTCCTGCACACATTCTCGCACGGTCTTCTCAGGGTCTAGCTTCGGGTCTTGTTCGAGATAGCCGACACTATAGCCTGGCGAAAAGACCACTTCGCCCTCGTAGTTTTTCTCTACGCCGGCGATGATTTTCATTAGGGTGGATTTACCGGTACCGTTCAGTCCGATGATACCGATTTTCGCCCCGTAATAGAAAGAGAGGTAGATGTTGTTGAGTACTCGTTTTTGTGGGCTGAAACTTTTGCTCACGCCCACCATCGAGAAGATGATTTTCTTATCGTCTGCCATATATAGTTGTAGTTATTATGCGAATGAATGTTAGCCCCCTCTCTTTCTCTACAAAAATCGTTCTATTTTGAAAAAAAATGGCAGCATTCTCGAACAAATTGTCGAAAATGCTGCTATGGACAAGATTTCGTAGCCCGAAATCTTTTTGTTGGAAAATCTACTTTCTGATTTCTGAATTGACACCGATATTTTCGTCTGTCAAATCAAATACATGGAGCCCAAAATATTTGTTCTCGTACAAATAGTTGTGTTGCTGATTTATGGCTGCTAGAATCGATGTTTCTTCATCGGAGGGGTCTCTGTATGCATATTTCCATAAGCAGTTGCGCCAATTGTCACCATAGTGAATGTAATAGCAAGTATCCCTATTATAAATATACAATTTTGACTCGAGGTTCAGTGCGCTGTAATATTCGTTTTCCTCTTTCGTAAATGAAGTGAGTAAAAATGGATAATAATCTCCGGCTGCTAATTGGACACTATCGTAATCATGCGTAAACGAGGATTTTGTATTCACAATAGTAATACTATGGTCGGTTGAGTTGTGAAGAAAATACTCATTATACACAACGGTGTACCCACAGCTACTAAGACTGACTAATGTAAATAAAACAATTGCCTTCAATGCAATGGTATATGCGGATTTCATAATGTTTATAGTATTGTTGCTATTTCTTTATTCCCGCATGAATCTTTTCAGTAGTCATATCGAAAATGCGAATATAATCATTGTCTTTTTCTGCAAATAGAGAGTCCTCTTGAGCTGTTGAATAGCGGTAGGCATTTTCCCATAAACAACAATTCGCATCGTTTCGGTCTACTTGAAAGCATGTATCGTGAAGGTAAATATATAGCGGGTAATCATAATTTAGATTTGTATTTATTACTTCGCCATCTACGCATTCGCTTCTTTCAAATAGGTAGTACTCATTGCTTTTCAAAGGAATACTATCATATCCGTATGTGTTTGGAAAATGTGGGCATACTAATGTAATCGTTTCTCCGGAGAGATTATGGATATAATTCTTTTTTGTGAATGTTTTATTGTTGCAGTTCGTACAGCATATCAATACTCCGAGTAGGACAATGCTAGCTAAAATAATTCTTTTCATGATGCCTGTATCCTGAGTTATTTATTCTCTTTCTTATCCATTGCGGTTTGCTGTGCGTGTTACGGACGATGATTCTCTGTCTTGATGTTCTCGTCTGTTAGATCATAAATGTATGTCCAGTCGAGTACATAGTTTGTTCGTTCGCTTAGGAGCTCTTTTTCGGTAGTTGTTGCTTGCTTATAGCTATCTTTCCATAAACAATTCCCATAACTATCTCCCGGATGTATATAATAACAAGTGTCATTTGTATAAATATATAGCATCGATTCTACATTTAACAGGGAATAGTATGCCATATCTTTTTTGGTTGGTGCC
>CAVKVE010000228.1:0-2292 GCA_963659655.1 Bacteroidaceae bacterium
CTATCAGTCCGTATGGGTTTGCCTTGACCTTTTTGTATTCCGCCACCGAGAGCGGGTAGGTGAACTCAATGGTCTCGGCTTTGAATATGCGTGGAATAATGAGGTCGTCATCGCTTTTCACACCAGCCATTGGCTTGGGTGCTTGCACTTTGTAGGTCGTATAGTAACGCTCCCGCAGCGTGAGGTTCTCAGGATTCTGCTTTATGTCACTTGCAATCTTTGATCCGCTGGGGTCGAGTACTGTGTATGTCGGAATATCATTGACTGGGTCTGGCGTGACATATACAAGACTGACTTTGGGCTGTGATGTGGTCGTTATCTGTGCCTTGTAATTGACCTTTCCAGAGGTACATGTAAAGGGTTGAAGCCCCGCAACACAGAATAGGCGGTCAATCCATCGATAGGCATTGCGAGCTGGCGAAATCTTGGCATTGTACACCTCGGTCGGGTTGAGTACGCTACTATCGGCGGTTTTGATGTCTGGAGGTATCGAATAAGCCTCCGTTGTTGTGGTGGTTGTGGTTGTTGTCGTACCATCGGTACTTGCCATTTCTGCATCTATTCGTCTGCTTCGCTGGAGAGAGAATATAAAGATATTCTCGTCGTATTGGTATTCCTCGTCTGCTTCTTTCTCGATAGCCGCACGGCGGGTGAGCTCGGTGGCGTAGTTGTCTGCGATAAACTCGCACTGCTTGGTCACCGAGTTGCTGATTGCCTTAGTACTCGTAGTGAAAGTACGCTCGGACATGATATTATCTATCGAGGCGATATCCTCGTTCGTGAGGTACTTTTTGTAGCCTATAGTCAATTCGGAGATAATGAGCGAGGTGTCGATGGTCGTTTTGACACTATTGGGATTGCTAATGACCAATATCGGGTCTCCTGTCTTGTAGAACCACGACCACCGCTCGACACGAATGTAGGTTGTTCCGCTCTCTGTTGAGAACCCCCACCCAATGCAATCGAGTGCATCGAGGCTCTCGATGAGCGTCTTGAATGACATGGTCATACTGCGTTCGTTATCGCCATCGGTATATAGTCCCCGTATCTTGTATCCGTTAGTGAGAGCTCGCAATGCTCCCAGCCCCTGCGCTTGCTCGAATGTGCTTGCGCTGCTATCTGCGGTATGTTTGTTAACTACACTATCGCTTCGGCTGTATAGGTCGGACTTGACTGTGAGGGCGTTCTCGCTGATGACCTCCGAGACCTTGTTCAGGGCTTCGTGCAGGAGCAATGTGTCTGCACTTACCTTATTCAATGCCTTGCTTATGTATGTCATCTTGATGTACGACCCCTTGGTTATGGATAGATTGAATGTGGCTGGTAGCGCAACCTCTCGGATGTTTTGGTACACCGCCTTATTCTCTATAAACAAAGCAACATAAAGATTGCCCAAGTCTGCGGCGGTGACATCCTTGCTGTACTGAAAGTGGAATTCACTTGCGGCTATGTTATCGTTGGCAATTGTTTGTTTGATGCCTACTATCTCGCCGTTGATTGAATTGGTGATGATGCACGGGTAGACATATAGGTATGGTGTCGAGCAGTTATTGAGCATGTCCTCCGAGTAGATGTCGGAGGTGAACTTGAGCGACACTTTTATGTCGAGGTCTATGTGAATGATACTATCGTTGTCATCTTGCGTGGTACTATCACTATTAAAAAACGGGTCGAAATAGCCATTCACATTGGGGAGTGTACCCTTGTCGAGGTTATAACCGCTTGTTGGTCTGGCGGCATACATGGTTGGAGAGAACGACCCGAATTCGTTCTTGAGTTGCCTGTTGAGAGCAATGTTTATTACATTTACAGGCATGAAATTCTTGTCACCTACCGATAGTTGTAGCACTGTTTGCGTGTCGGGTATCTCGGAATATGTAACATCCTTCTTCTGGTCTGCCGAGTTGATATAGTTGATGGTTCGGCTTGGGAGGGTTAGGTTATGCCATGGGTAGGTATGAGCGAGCGACAATCCGTCAATGGTCTTGGTCGTATTGAGGTCTATGTCGGTATCCGTGCGGTTATTGAATGTTGTCTTCACGCCTATCTCGCCCACCTTGCAGGATACAGAGCAGTACTCGCTATATTGCTCCTCGTAGGTAGATAGGTCGAGCACGCCGCTGTACATCTCCTCGCCATTGGTTGTAACACGATAGGTTACTTCGGTGTCGAGGTCTGCTTGGTAAGCGGCACGCACGATTTCTGCTGCTGACCCGTAGAACTCCAAGGATAACTCGCTGACCTCTGCACTCATGCCGTGGTAATCGCCACGCTTCATGGTCATTTTGAGGT
>CAVKVE010000229.1:0-2262 GCA_963659655.1 Bacteroidaceae bacterium
CCCACCGGCGTAGATTCGATTGCAAAGATACAACCTTTTTTTAGTAATAACAAGTCCTTATTCTTTTTTCGAGACACAATTTTTGGGCTAATAGACATTTCCAGCCCGGATGTCGCTTCGTGTCCGCAGAGCAAATTGCCCGAATATAACAAACTCTCTTTGCGAGAAAGACAATCGTCCCTCACAAAGAGAGTTTGTTTTGCCCCTATCAAAAACTACATCTTATTGCAGTTTTATAACACAGGGTAAAAAGGAAAGAAGTCGTTATCACAAGTCTTTAGCCAAGCGGACACTATACCCATGATTTGAATCAGCTTGACTTTCTACACTAATGCTGGAATATTTAGAAGAATTCCCTTCAAAATGCAGATAATACAAAAACCTAAAATAACCTTCATCGCTCCAAGAACTGCTCCAATAATAACCATTTGATGTAGAATATATTACATCCGAATAGTTGGTGCTATAGGAGAAACGGTTCCCCGCAGCAGGAAGGAATACAGCTCCGGCAGTTTCCATCTGTTTCCATTGAGCAGACGAATACAGATTATTTGTATATGTACAATTATCCACCCCCGGATTAAACTCTATACCATCTGGAGCACCCCACTCATCTGGTAGCAAAATAAGCCCACTTATTCCCTTGACAGCTGCAAGTCCAAGGAGTTTCGGAGCATTAGGACGATATGTTGTCACATATCTCCACTCATCACTCGTCAATGTGCGCCAAGTATTTTTAGGATCTGTTCCTATCGTATTATGCCCCCAATCAATAAATTCTGAATAGTCAGATGAACTTGTACTCACTTTCGTAGGAGCATTTCCGGTTCCAAACTCAAACAGGTCTATCCATCCAGAATAGGTAGACGAAGTCTTTTCATTATCTTCCCCAATATAATCATATTGTTCTTCAGCGAACCGCCAAGTTTTAGTACTTGCTTGATATTGCAAATTGCCCGGAGCAAATACGACCTGCCGCCCATCTTCAACGGTAAATCCTTTTACAGAGATATCTGAATTGTTGTTTGAATTACTATTTGAATCATCGGGCGTATTTTGATTTTGCTCGCATCCACAGATTGTCAAAACGAAGCATGCCATAAGTATGGTCTTAATAGATATAGATTTCATACAATTTTTGTAGTTAAAACGATTAATAATAGATTTACATATTTCCATTCTGTATCTAATGACAGGATGAAGGAGGATTTCTAATTCCGCTGAATGCGTCGGTCTATCTCTTCAATGATACGATTTACCACATCATCAAATATAGGATGCTCCAGAACTCTCTGATAATGGTCAGGACGAATATCAAAATCCGGTAATGTTATAGTCATTGATGGGTTACTCAAACATTGTGTGATAATCAGTCCTTCCGTTTCATTTATACCACATACTATGATTTCAGCTCCTAATTCCTCTAAGCCATGTATTGCGCGAAGAATAGTAGATGCCTCCATACTAACATTGATGACACCTACCTTATGACCACTCATTTCTAACAATGCCATAAAAGTACATGGTACATACTTCTGTGTACAAGCCATCGGTTGTACACTATTACAAACTATCCGATGTCGACCGGACCAAAAGGTGTGGGGTTGTGTGGTTCGTGCAGCCAATCGCTGATACACTCGCCATAACACGAGTCTTCGTACATACTCATTGTTAGAGTTGACATAAATAATTTCTGCCATAATTGGAATTATTTGTTTCGCACAAGAGGTTCCTATCTTGCACTATGATTCATTAGGATATAAAAAAGGCGTGGAACCATTATTTTACTTATTCCTAACTCTGAGGTTCCTGCAAGACCCTACATACAAGAATAAGCAACAATGTCCACGCTTAATATGTACAGCCCTCACTGCCTTATTCATGCAATGAGTCGGTAATACATACCAAGGGACATTTATCGCTCTCTTGTTTTGGGTATGCGAAATTTTGCAGGATTTCAGAGTTCCAAAACAAGCGCCATAAACGCCTTTTATACTATGTCTGCTTTGCCGTGTCGGGTGTTGGCAGATTTCCCACCCACATTCCCAGCGTGGCATTGCGTTTGCAAAGTTACAACAATTCCTTCATTTCACAAACTATTCTTGAATATTCACACCATCTTCCTTCTATTTTCCACCTATTTTTTCATATTTGCTCATTTTTTCGTACCTTTGCCCATCTTTTATAGGTATTTGATTTACTATCACTAACCCAATCCTTTATGATTCACAGCGCAAAATTTGTCATTTCCAGCCCGGATGT
>CAVKVE010000230.1:0-2242 GCA_963659655.1 Bacteroidaceae bacterium
AAGAGGAGGTGGCGTACAGCCGCTATATCTCCACCGTGTACGACTATTGTCCCGCCCCGGGGCAGTTTGTCAATGTCATGCCCGAATACGAAGAGGGCAATACCGCTGCCGATATGGTCAAAAAGGTGCAAGAGGCTATCTCCGGCACCAACGATGTACTTATCTCGTTGGGCGGCTTTGGCGGGTATGTCACATTTGGTTTTGACCATAGTGTTGTCAATGTTCCCGGCGAGTACGATTTCAAAATTCTCGGCAATGCGTTCTATGCCGACTCTAATCCGCACCCGGAGAAAGGCAAAGGCGGCAGTTGTGAGCCGGGCATAGTAGAGGTGTCGTTCGACCGTAACCAAAACGGCATTCCCGATGATGAATGGTACGAGTTGGCGGGCAGTGCGTATCGCCAGTCGGATACACGCCATCATTATGCAGTTACCTATTTCCGCCCCGATTCGGCAAAGGAAGCCACCCCGAAAAAAGGCTCGCCGCTCACGGATACCACCTATATCGCTTGGCATGACAACTATGGCGGCAGCGGCTATGTCGTTCGGAATGTGTACCATAAACAGGACTACTACCCCAAATGGATAAGCAGCGACAGCCTTACGCTTTCGGGCACTTGTCTGCCGCCCAATGCCTGGGATGAGTCGGGCAAGGGCAGCTACTATGTGCTATATGCCTTCGATTGGGGCTATGTGGATAACCACCCCAACGACTCCACCGATTTGATTAGTTTCAATATCGATTGGGCGGTGGATGCAGACGGCAATTCGGTGTATCTGCCGTGTATCGATTTCGTGCGGGTCTATACGGCGGAGAATCAGACTTGCGGTTGGATAGGCGAGACCAGCACGGAACTCTCTCGGGCGGAGGATCTGCATATTCCGGAGAAACAATGGTGATACCATAAATAGAACCATGATAAACTCAGTATACTTTGTTATACAAAGATAACTAACAATGAAAAAGACTATTCTCTTGGCACTCTTGTGCTGTGCTGCATGGGTATTTGCTGAGGCTCCCTATACATCGGGCGTATTCATCCTCAATGAGGATTGGTATGGGCATGCGAACTCCACGCTTAACCATTTGAGCAATCAGGGCGAGTTCTCCTATCGTATTGTGCAGGCGGAGAATGAGGAGCCTACATCGCTCGGCTGTACTTCGCAGTTTGCCGCTATCTATGGCGATAAGTTCTATTTCGTCTCCAAGCAGTCGCAAGACCCGGGTGAGAGCAGCAGTACACGCCAAGGGGCAAGATTGGTGGTAGCGGACGCTACAACGCTCAAAGTTGCTTATTCGATTGATACGCTGTTGGCTATCAATGGGAAACATGCCGCAGATGGGCGGGGCTTTGTGGGCGTGGATGAGACGAAGGGCTATATCGGTTCGAGCAATGGTATCTTTGTGCTCGATTTCGCTACGGGCAAGATTACCAAGCGTATACGGGGAACGGAAAATTCGCTTATCAGCGGTGGTGAGAGCAATACTGACGGAACGGGTGCACTCTATCAAAACCAAATCGGTATGATGCTGCGCACGCACGACTATGTCTTTGCCATTCAGCAGGACACGGGTATTCATGTTATCGACCCGGTGGCGGATACGATTATTACTACCATTCGCGGTTGTTTCTCAACAATGGTGCAATCTAAAGACGGGCGTATCTGGGCGGCACGCAATACCAATGCCGAGGCGCAAACCTATCCGTATGGTGCTATAGGCGGCGAGAGTTGGCAGGGCAATGAGCTGTTGGCTATCAATCCCGCCACACTTGCTACCACCGCTTACGACTTGCGAACGCTCTCGGGCGATGAGAATATGATGGTTGAGCAGACATGGTATGCATGGACGGCAGGTTCGCTCTGTGCCTCGTTGCGGGAAAATGCGCTGTTCTTCAGCTACACAGACAATATCTTGGATTGGTACAATGGGCGTGTACATATTATGAAATTCGATATTGACAGCCTATCCGTTACAGAGATTTATACCACCTCTGCTTTGGACGACTACTATATCTACAATAGCGGTATGGTGCGGGTGAACCCGCTGACGGGCAACTTGTTTGTCGGCTGTTTCAAGACTGCGGTTTCCAATAACGAGTGGCTATTCTTGCAGATTACGCCTACGGGGCGATTGGTGCGCACCTACACGCCGATAAAATACTATTGGTATCCCGCACTCTTTGTATTCCCCGACTCGTATGCGCCTGAGGTACAGGACTTTGCCTCGCAAACGCTTTCTG
>CAVKVE010000231.1:0-2212 GCA_963659655.1 Bacteroidaceae bacterium
ATTTCGAAGAAAAGAACGATTCATGGTCGGTAAATGGTATTAGAAGAGTTGGTGGTTTTTCTGTTTTTATGGGTATTTGTTTGTGTTTTTGAGTTTAGTGGGCTTTTTTTGCGGTTCTATGTTTCGGGTTCTGTTGCGCGTTTTTTGTTATGCGGGGGGGGATTAGTTAGCCTCCTCACGCTGGTAGACACGCACCCAATCGACATACATAATGCGCTGCTGGCTGAAGATGTTGTCGTCTACCGTGCCACCCATATTGCCGCCCACTGCCATATTGAAGATGATGAAATGCGCCTTATTGAACGGCCATGCACGGTCGTTGTCAATATCGCTCTCCCACGAAGTAGCATACACCACGCCATCGACCGTGAAGCGAATACAATCCTTGCCTTTCTCTTCCTCTTGGCACCACTCCACCCCGTAGGTATGGAAACTGCCTGCCAAGGATTGGTCGAAGAAATGCGTACTCGACCAGTTGTTGCCACGCGTACCGTTTTTGAGCGGGGTATGCAAAGCAAACGATGCACGAGTGGGCTGCGAACCGATATGCTCGATGATATCTATTTCGCCACACGCCGGCCACGAACCTTTGTTGCCCATCATCCAGAATGCGGGCCATGTGCCTTGCCCACCGGGGAAATTGATGCGGGCCTCGATCTTGCCGTAGGTGAAAGTCTTCTTATCTTTCGAGAGAATACGCGCCGAGGTATAGTTGCGGTTCTCGTAATCCTCCTTGCGAGCCTCTATCTCAAGACAACCGTTCTGCACACGGATGTTCTCGGAACGGGTGGTATAATACTGCAACTCGTTGTTGCCCCAACCACCGCCACCGACATTGTAGCCCCAAACACTCTCATCGAGAGAAGTGCCGTTGAACTCATCCGACCACACCAACTTGTAGTCGCCCCAATGGTGCGCTACAGCCACTGTGGCTGTATGGCTCTCGACAGGAGTAGATAAGGTGATGGTAGCATTACCCGGAGCAATGGCTGTGACCATGCCGGAGTTATCTACCCGTGCCACACTCTCATCGGAAGACGACCAAGAAAGCTCCAAATCGTAGGTATTGCCATACGAGAACTGATAGGTATCGCCCTTCTCAAGGCTGACAAAAGCAGGCGTGATACGCAACGATGAGCCATCGGTGGCCGTAACAAAGACCTCGCAAGTGGCCGTAGCAGAACCTTTCTTGGCGGAAATAATCGCCTTACCTATCGCCTTGGCTGTGACCGTGCCATAAAAGACTGTCGCCACCGAATCGTTGGAGGAAGTCCATTCTACATCGGAAACATCACCCGAAAGCGTAATGGTCTGAATATCACCCGGTATCATCTGGAGCGTATTGGGCGTAAGCGAGAAGCTCACCTTATCGGTGCAGGCTGCAAGCAAAAGGGAGCAGAGCAAGAAAAGCGTGGTCAGTTGGCGCGTCATAAGAGTCTGTTTTTGTGGTAAAAAGATTTTTTGAGCCATAAGGAGGGTATCAGCCTCCTTATAGCAAGAGAAGGTTCTAAAAAGAACGGGATTACTTCTTAATTACTTCTTGTAGAAATTACTTCTTATAGAAATAAACGGCATCCAAATTGAGCTGAGCACCTACAACACCCTCGCTCAGAACAACGAAAACATTGACACCTGCAGCGCAAGTAGCTTCTGACAATGCAGTAGCATACTTCGACATAGGAATATCGAACTCTTGCCAGCTACCATCACGAGTGAAATCGGAATAGATAGCACCTTCATACACTACACTCGAGCCCAAAACGAATTTGGTATCTTCAGAACCGAAGAAATAGAAGCAATGGCTGTACTTATCGGTTGACTTGATAGCCAAGTGCAGATAGTAGTCATCAGGATTAGCTACGACAGCGGCACGCAGAGCCTCTGCAGCCTCCCAACCCGTACCATCTTTTGTCAAGCAGAAACCACAACCTGACCAATTAGTAGCCACCGTCATAGCAGTGAAGCCTTCGGTATTGCCGTAGAAATTCATACCGGTAGGATTGTCGTTGGCTGCATAGGTGCCATCCCATACATAGAGGAACTGGTCTACATCGTTGGGGGCAAAAGAAGCCACGATTTTCGACTTAACCGACTCTGCAGTGGTTGCATCGAGGATGACCGGCCAAATTTGGCTGCCCTTGACCTCTTTAGCACTACCATCGCCGCCGTTAGCGGTGACCTTAACGACGCAGGTCTTGGTGGTACCATTAGC
>CAVKVE010000232.1:0-2205 GCA_963659655.1 Bacteroidaceae bacterium
ATTTCGAAGAAAAGAACGATTCATGGTCGGTAAATGGTATTAGAAGAGTTGGTGGGTTTTCTGTTTTTATACGAGGATTTTGCTTGGGTGTGTAGGTTTTGCTTGTATTTTGCGGTTTCTGTTGTGCGGGTTCTATTGCGCGGTTTTTGTTATGCGGGGGGGGGATTAGTTAGCCTCCTCACGCTGGTAGACACGCACCCAATCGACTTTCATCAATCGCTGTGTATCGAAAATAGCATCGTTGATATCACCACCCAAATTTCCGCCAACTGCTAAATTGAAAATAAAGTAATGCGGCTGGTTGAAGGGCCAATAATCCGCATTGTCTATTACCTGTTCTATCTGCTCCGAATAGACATCATTATCAACATAGAAACGGATGACATCACGCCCCATAGTTTCCTCCTTAGTCCATTCGATACCATAGATATGATAATTCTCCTCAATATTGCTTCCCCAATAGGCCTTGCTGCTCTTGCTACCATACCGATCGTTGGTAGTATGGAGCGTACCTAAAATACGATTAGGGACATTGCCAACATACTCCATAATATCTATCTCACCACACTTAGGCCAAGAGCCTTTGCTACCTAACATCCAGAATGCGGGCCACAAGCCACCACCGGAAGGCAAAGAAATGCGTGCCTCCATCTTGCCATAGGTAAAAGACTTCTTATCCTTAGACATAATACGAGCGGATGTGTAGGCACTATTCTCGTATTGTTCCTTGCGCGCCTCTATGACCAAATTGCCATCCTCAACACGAAGGTTCTCAGTGCGACCTGTATAATACTGTTTCTCCTGATTCCCCCATCCGCCATTTCCGGTACCTGTTTGAATAGTCCAAACCGATTCATCCAACGAAGAACCATTGAACTCATCACTCCATACCAATTTATACTCACCCCAACTATGCTCAACGGCTATAAGAGCCGTAACGGATTCCAAATCTGTGGACAGAGTAATCGTGGCATTTCCACCTTTAAGAGCTGTCACAACACCATCGGAGGACACCTTAGCGACCGACTCATCGCTGGAAGACCACACAAGCGGCAACTCATACGAATTGCCATATCGCAGCTGATAAGTTTCACCCTTCTTCATACTGACCGCCGCAGGTGTAATACGCAATGTTGCCCCATCAGTACCGCTGACAAACACATGGCAAGTGACTGCTGTATTGCCCGATTTAGCCGTAATAACCGATGCACCTATAGCGTTGGCGGTAACCACACCATAATAGACCGTTGCCACCGATTCGTTGGAAGAACTCCACTCCACATTATCGGCAGAGCCTACTATATTGATAGTCTGCATATCGCCCACCTTCATTTGAAGCGATGCAGTGTCTAAAGAGAATTTTGTTTCGCTCCGGCAGGCCATCAGCAGAACACTAAATAGGAGTAGGGAATACCATTTCGTACGCATAGGTCGTAGATTTTTTGAGGTTATAGTTGATGATTAGAGCCATAAGGAGGGTATCAGCCTCCTTATAGCAAGAGAATGTTCTAAAAAAGAACGGAATTACTTCTTGTAGAAATAAACAGCATCCAAGTTGAGCTGCGAACCTACTTGAGCACCGGAAAGCATACTCAAAATGTAGGAAGCACCATCTGAGGCAGGCATAGTAACACTAGATAATGTATTAGCGAACTGAGCCATAGGGATATCGAACTCATACCATGCACCATCACGAGTAAAATCGCCTATGACATCCCCCTTCTCTATGGTAGCAGTACCAATAGCAAAAGATGTCGCTGCGGTAGAATAGATATAGAATTGGTGATTGCCCGTGGTAGTAGCTTTGATACCGATATGCAGATAGTAGCTGTCAGGATCTGCGACAATAGCCTTACGAAGTTCTTCTGCTGCTGTTACACTAGCACCTCCTAAACGGAAGCCACCACCAGACCAACCTGCAGGAGCAGCTACTGTCAAAGATACATAACCCTCATTATTTCCGTAGAAATTTAGACCTGTCCCGTCACCTGCATTATAGGTTTCACCAGAATTCCATACATCCAAAAAGTTGTTGGTGTCATCCATACGCAAATCGCCAACAATCTTTGATTGAACGGTTTCAGCGGTGGTTGCATCGAGAACAATAGGCCAAATTTGAGAACCCTTGACTTCCTTGGTCTCGCCCTTATCATCGCCGCCGTTAGCGGTGACCTTAACGACGCAGGTCTTGGTGGTACCATTAGC
>CAVKVE010000233.1:0-2196 GCA_963659655.1 Bacteroidaceae bacterium
ACACTTATTTGAACATGATTAACGAATTGCAGAAAGAAGTGTCTGCCCTCAAAGCAATTATTGCCAATTCGTCTGCCGTCTCGCCTGTTGTTGTTGAACAAGTGGTTAGCAGCGATGAGCCTGAGCAATCGGTGGAGGTTGAGTTTGTGCCTTCTGTTCCCACGAAAGCAGAGCCAAGGCAAGAGCATAAGTCTGCCCATGAGGGTATCACATTGGTTGATTTGATTGACCGTTTTATTGTTGCCAAAGAAAGTGTTGTGCGCAAGGACACCGATGCCGAAACGCAAATGGTTGTTACCTTTGGCAAGCGTCTTCGGTTGGATAAGTCCCACAGCGTGGAGATAACAGCCGAGGACGGCACAAAGACCACCTATAAAGGGGCGTATGCCGTTAAGAACCGCAAGGGCGAAACGGTTATCCTCCCCGTCAATGCGCAGGGCGGCGTTACCAATCCCGATGTAAGTACGGGCATAGAGGAGGTCAAGTTCTTTGACGACATCTACCCGCAGTGCCATTTCCGTGTAACGAGCGTGTCCGTGCGCAATAAGAAACAGGACGATGACATCGTTCCCGAGTACACCATAGAGGCAGTGCCTATCACCTCTACCAAGGAGCAGTTGGTGGCGAATGGGTTCTACCCGCTCACTATCGAAGAGGCAACCACGCTGTCCGTGCGGTTCGAGAGCGGCTTGCTCAACGGGCGGGAGTTCGAGATAGCCAAATAAGACGCACAAGGACGCAGGTGCAACCACATACAGCCTTAAATTCACTATCGTGGCAGACGGTTCTTTGGAGGACGGCACACTTATCCCAAGCGGTAACTTTATCCCAAAGGGGGACGACACCCAAGGCGAGGGCAAGGGGGATGAGTTCGCTTTGTTCAATATGAAAATGCCGCAGGAGTATGTAGAGTACGCACAGCAGGAGTTGGCACAGCAGGCATACGATGAGTTGTTAGACCTGCAAGAAACCCGCCCCGAGGTCAAGTGTACGACCGACCCCGTGCATTTCGACGGGGAGTTGTATTTCGGGCAGGTAATGGCTATCAAGTCCGAACTCTTCGGCGGAGCGGATAATGAGTTCATCAGCCGTGTTATCTCGTTCTCGCACAAACTGACCACGCCTGCTTCGGTATCGTTCTCGTTGGCGAGTGCTATTATGCAGGGTGTCCTCTCGGAGATGAACAATGCCATTTCCGATGTTACGAGTATCACGGGCGACCTCGGGCAGCGTGCTATCAACCTCTCCCGCCGTGGGTGGAGGGACGCAAGCGAGGTAGCAGATATGCTCGACAGTATCACTGCCGAGATGATGTTGGTCGGGAACGAAAAGTATCAGTTTGCGTTTACTTCGGGTATCTCGTGTGTGAACAACACCACTGCCGACAACAGCGGAGTAGTCCATTTCCGTGGACTGAAAATCACCTACGGCACATTGCAGCACACGCAAGAGCCGTATATCAACTATGCCAACAAAGGCGTATGGGAATTACCGTCCACTACGCCGTTGCTCACTACCGACCACAACGGGGAGACGCTGAATGCCGACACGCCTTACTATCTCTATGCCGTGGTGGCAGATGACGGCAATGCCGCCCGCTATGAGTTATGGGGCAATAACGAGGACAGCCGTGCCGATGACGAAGCGTACCTGCTTTTGGGCGTGTTGTCTTCGGAGTTCGAGGACAATGGTGTGGCAGCCCGTGTCTTCTCTCGCACCAACGGCTATACGGCTATCGAGGGCGGCACTATCACTACCGAGCAGATACAGGACGCAGGGCGGAATTTGATTATCGACTTTCAGAGCAACCCGCCCCGTATCATCGCCCGCAACAAGGCAGAGATTATCGGCAATATCCGTTTCAAGGCAAGCGACACCCAAACGGCAGAGGAGCAACTGAAAGCCTTGGGACTGCTTGCCGAAGACGCTCAATCCACCGCCGACGCAGCCCAGTCTGCCATCGACAACTTGCAGATTGGCGGGAGAAACTTGCTGCTGAAAAGTAATAGTTATACTTGGAGCATTTTGGGAACAACTTGGGCGAGTGGCGTTACCGATAAATACACACCCACCAAAACAGATGAGTACTCGCAGGTTACCATAAACACCAAGCCGACTAATATGTTTTCGGCATATATTGGTGTGTTCAACAAGATAACCAACGCGCTATGGGCAGGGAGAAAAGTAACCGTTTCG
>CAVKVE010000234.1:0-2189 GCA_963659655.1 Bacteroidaceae bacterium
CACGACGAAGCGGCTCTATTGTTAAGCAATAGAGCGATAAGAGAATGTATAATTGTATATTATTTGTAAGTAGGGGGGGGTAATTGCTAATAAACCTTTATTTCTTGGCTTAATAGCGTGGCAGGGAATGCCGGCATAGATTGTCCAAGCCTCAGTAGATGCTTTGCAGAGCGACATATCCCCGAGGACACTGCCTTCTGCCAATGTCACCGAGGGGAACACTACACTACCCGCCCCCACCTGCGCATAACGGCACAGACGCACCTCGCCGCCCGTAACATGCGTCAGCGCAGGGTCGTGAATAGGCCCAATGAGATAGTTGCCGCCGAAATCGTCCATCGCACTATAGAGCGTCGCACGAGCCGACAGCCCCGTATAGTCCTCCAACACAATACCCATTGCCCCATAGAGCGCACAATAGGCAGCGATATGGATATGCGAACCGAGCGCAATATGCCCCGACAGAATACAGAAATCATCTATCCGCACATTGTCGCCGATACGGATATGCTCAGGCGAATAGAGCCGTGCATAGCGACTAATCAGGACATCCCGACCATACGCCGCCAAACCTAACCCGGCAAGTTCTTGCTCTGTATAGAAAGAGGACATAATGGCAAGTAGTAGTGATGGTTATTTTCTTATGCAATCGATGACCCTTTGCACCTCTTCCTCTGTGAGTCCGTGGTGCATCGGAAGGCAGATGACCTGCGAGGCAAGGCGATGCGCATTCGGCAGGTTCTCCTTTGCCGCCGAAGGCAAGCCACGATAGGTCGAGAACTCGCTGATAAGCGGATAGAAATAGCGGCGCCCCAAGACATTCTGCGCACGCATCTTGGCATACAAGTCGTCGCGCGACATACCATACTGCTCGGCATCCACCAAGATTGGGAAATAGGAACAATTCCACTCATAGTCCTGCTCCGGCTGCAGCAACTGCGTCTCACACTCGAACAGCGTAATACCCGGCACATCCTGCAACGCCCGTACATACTTGCGCGCCACCTCTTTGCGTGCCGCAATCGCTGCATCCACATAGCGCAGATTGAGCAAACCATACGCCGCACGCACCTCGTCCATCTTCGAATTGATACCCGGCGCCACCACCGTCACCTCATCGTGGAAACCGAAGTTCTTCAGGTCATCAATACGACGCTTGGTTTCGGCATTGGGCATAATCATCGCCCCGCCCTCGATGGTGTTGTACACCTTTGTGGCATGGAACGACAGCGTACTCATATCGCCTGCCCGCAGGATACTCTCCCCATGCACCCGTACCCCAAAAGCATGGGCGGCATCGTAGATAACCTTAAGTCCATACGTGTCGGCAATCTGCTTGATACGCTCCGTGTCGCAGGGCTGCCCATAGACATGCACAGGCATGATAGCTGTGGTGTGTGGCGTGATAGCTGCCTCTATCTTTTCGGGGTCAAGATTGCCCGTGCGCGGGTCGACATCCACAAAGACCGGTTTGATGCCGTTCCACCAAAGCGCATGGGTGGTAGCGACAAACGAGTACGGCGTCGTGATGACCTCGCCCGTGATACGCAGCGCCTGCAGTGCCGTAATAAGCGGCAGCGTCCCGTTCGTGAATAGCGAGAGGCAGTCCACGCCGAGATAATCCGTCAGTGCCTGCTCCAATTGCCGATGAAAAGAACCATTATTGGTAATCCACTTGCTGTCCCAAATCTGCTGAAGATAGGGCACAAACTCGTCCAATGGTGGCAGCAAAGGAGAGGTAACTGTGATTTGATTGGGTTGCATAGAAAATTAGATTACGACCAAAAAATAAGGATAACTTTGGTCTAAAATGCGCACAAAGTTACCCTTTTTATATCGAATAGGCAAGAAAACACCCCGAAATAGCCTATTTTCTGCCCGAAAATAGTCATTTTGTTGTCCGATTAGCGAGCCAACAAGAACTTAACCACCTTTTTGAGCAGCCGCCGGCGGTAGTGTGACTCGGTCTGCCAATCGATACCATCAAGAAAGATTCTGCGGTTTTCGGCAAAACGCTCGTAGCCCGTACCGACAAAGTCGAAATGCGGCTCGGTGTAGAAAGGCACGCTGTCGTATAGGTGCTGCATGGCGGTATTGTTGGTCGGCATCGTAACGCCCGAACCGTCCAGCCCGATATTGCGCACGAGCGACTGTGCGGGCAGGACTATCTGCGCACCGGTCATACGCAT
>CAVKVE010000235.1:0-2188 GCA_963659655.1 Bacteroidaceae bacterium
ACACTACCTGGTTGGTTTGGGCATGCAGCAGCAGACTGCTGCATGCTACTGATAATAAGAGGAGTAGTTTTTTCATAATGGTTTGTTTTTATGTTGTTTGGGTATGGAGCACTTGCACCTTGTATCCCTCAATAGTCAACACATCATGGATAAGTACGGGGAGAAACTTATTCGAGGGATGTATCAAGCGGATGCTTTTCGAGTTCGCGGCGGAGTTCCTCTTCGGTAGGCAGATAGGGAAGATACTTGCTTGCAAATATCTGTTCCGAGCCGTTCAGCACAGAGTATTTTACGATTGTCTCGTCCTTGTCGGCGCAGAGCAGAATACCAATGGTCGGATTGTCGCCCTCGCCCCGCTTCAAGTCATCAAACATACGGACATACATATCCATTTGCCCCACATCGCGGTGCGTGAGTTTGGTAGTCTTGAGGTCTATCAGCACAAAGCACTTGAGCAGGTAGTTGTAGAAAACCAAGTCGATATAGAAATGTTCCGTTTCCGTACTGATACGATACTGCCGACTGACAAACGAGAAGCCTTTGCCCAACTCCAACAAGAACTGCTGCATATTGGCTATCAGCGCATCCTCCAATGGTTTCTCTCGATGATTGGGATAAGCAGGCAACCCTACAAATTCCAGTATGTATGGGTCTTTGATAAAGGCTTTTATGTCAGGAGTCCGCTTTACGATAGACGGAGTATGTGCTGTTTCCCCCGCAGAGAGCATACGCTGATAGTAGCAGGAGTGGATATTGCGCTCCAACTGTCGCACGCTCCAGTTCTCGGCAGCGGCCTCTTGCAGATACCATTCACGCGCAACACTATCTTCTACCCTCATTATCAAGCAATAATGGCTCCAAGACAATTTGCTAGACAGTGTGTAGCAAATTTGCTCGTTGGGGTAAGTCCGATAGAACTGCCGCATATTGCGGAGGTTGGCATACGAGAAACCATTGCCGAACTCGGCTGTAAGTTCCTTTGATAGTTTTTTGAGTACTTGTTCGCCGTATTGCGCCGTGTCATTGCCCTGTTGTTCTTCCACAACAATACGCTTGCCTATCAGCCAATAGGCCGTTATCATCGCACTATTGACAGTGCGAGCCGTCATGCGGCGTGCCTCTTGCAGAATGGTTCGTACATCTTGTATGAAGTTCGTTGTAGAACTCAACTGAACCAATGTGGAGAGATTTGCAGATTCCATAGTGTATGTATTATTGTTCTTGTCTATATAGTTTCCAAGCAGTTAGTTAGGGAGTGCAGTTATGGGATAGACTTATGGAGCAGTTCGTCTTTACAAATCTTTTACAAGACGGACTGCTTGCCCGCGATGGCGATTTGAGTAGTTCAAATTCGCATCGCACGGGTAGAAATATAAGTAGTATGCACTCTGCGAGCCATCCGTCGTAGCAGACCAATAGTAGCCGTAGTTCTGCACATTGCTCACACTATACCATACGCGGTATCCCGAAGCAGGCAAAAAGACTGCGCCTGCGTTTTCTAACTTTTGCCACTGTGCGAGAGTGAATGTTTGATAGTCAGCAAAGGCTTGAACACTAAGACTTGAAGTACCCGTAAAGCCACTCTTGAAAGTTATGCCTGCAGGGCAAGTCCAACTATCGGGCAAAACGACAAGACCATTGGCATATTGTGTACCATCGGTATTGAGATTTATGCGGGCTATTCCTTTGAGGTTGCTTGCGTTGGTACGATCATTCAGCAGGTAAGACCACTCATCTTTTGTCAGTGTGCGGTAGGTTGTGCCATCGCCTATGTTCATACCCCAGTCCACGAAATCGCCTGCGTAGTCATTGTCGTTATTGGATAGGCTTATACCCCACTTGGCTGTTTCGTTGTTCGCACTCCAACCGAAGAGGTCTATTTTGTCTGCGAGGGTAAATTCATCTGCGAAGAGATTTGCTCTGGCATTGGCAGTACCAATCATATCATATTGGTTTCCTGCAAACGACCAAGTGGCGGTGGATTGCGTGTATTGCAGGTTGCCTTTGGTGAAAGCAACCTGTTTGTCTGCCGACACGGAGAATGTACCAGCGATCAGGTTTTCGTTTAAGAATACATATTTGTAAAGATAGACCGTGTCATGTATCTCTTTGTAAACAATCTCTTTGGTGGCACGGGGCAGTATCAGTTTGAGCGTATCACCTGTTATCATATTGTTCATATCGTATG
>CAVKVE010000236.1:0-2188 GCA_963659655.1 Bacteroidaceae bacterium
AAATATATTCTGCCTTACCATTGCAATGGATAGGAAGAAACTCGTTGACCATTCTATGTATGCATACGATAGATTTGTATTCGGGGGCTGTCTTTTCTGTTATGTGCCGTTTGCCTTTTACCATAACGGGGTATCCACTTGCTCTATCTCGTATTGCCATAGCAATCATTTTGGCTGCCATTGTAACTCGTATTCCTATCCTGAAACAGGTGTATAGGTAATGCGGACTTGGAACCGAAACAAATAGGAGGGGCGCGGGGTGGGGAGGACGGATGGTGGGGACTACGATTGGTAGGATGCCCATTCTTGATTGAATACATACTGATACAAAGTACGATAGATGGTTTGAGATTGGAATGCCGCAGTGTCCTGCGCCATCTTTGACGAGTCTTGCATACGCTGACGAGTGGACAATACAACCGAGCGGAAACGCTTCTGTATCTCCTGCTCATTCACTGAATAGGGATGAGCCGTCGTATCTCGACTACTTGCAAACGCGCAGCCTCGCGGATACCGGTTCGACTTGCGGTAGACCGCCACGAAATTGTACTTCTTTCCAAATACTTTGCCCGTGGTGTAATCAACGGGCGGAAGGTAATAAATTTTGCCTGCAATAAGAAATAATGTTTAATGTGTAATGTGTAATGTTTAATTTGTAATTAGGTCGCATTGTTGTTCTGCAATAAACGACTTATTCTTGTTAGGGGCGTCTCTCAGTAGACGACTTTGATAGGGAAACAGCGGAGGAGCACGAATCATAAGGCACTAATTCTTAAGGGGACTCTATAACTACAAAGCAATTTATAGAAGTCCCTTTACTTTGTAATTGTCAACTGGTTTTCAACTTGGCATACTCCTGTGCGAACATATAGCCACGCAATGTTGCATACTTGGACTTCTTCTCTGCACGCCACTGCTGCTCGTACGCCTGAATCTGCTCGGAGGTCAGCGCATTGAGAGCAGCAAAGGTCTGCTTGTAACGCTGCTGAATCTGTAGTTCGTTCTCCGTGTACGGATTCACACTCAAATCGCGCGGATTACACATTCTGCCGGAATAACCGGTCTTGCCACGAGTGGCGAGGTAGAAATCGGAGTGCTCACAAATTTTTCCACTCCAACTCTTTACTAAATCAATGGGTTTATACTTTGCCATACTATTTAATTTTTAGAGTTAAATTTTGAATTTTTAATTTGTAATTTGCAATTAGGTTAGCGACTAACCTATTCCGGTATGAGTCGTTTCCGGATAAACGACTTATGCGGAGGTAATGGGGGCAATGGGGGGGGAGCGCGAATCATAATTTGTAAGTTTGTAAATGTGGAAATTTGTAAATTTGTAAATTTGTAAATGTGTAATTAGACATTAGGCTTGTGCATTCGGTTGGGAGTGGGAACCGGCATAGCGACGGGCAAACTCCCGATTCCATGCTTGTTGCTTCTCCGAAAGGTAGCGGGGACAACGCTGTACAAACACTTTCCCGTATTTGCTCCGGCGAAAATAATAATCGGACTTGATAGACATCTTGCCTATACAGTGGTCAATGGGAACTAAAAATTCTACATCCATACTTGTAATTGTTTTTTAGGGGACTTCTAATTCCCCGTGATTGTTGATTTTATTTGGTTACCGACAAGTGCAATAAAAAAAGCACTCGGATTGGATTTCCGAGTGCAAAGGTACGCCAAAAGCACGAGGCGTACATTAGATGTAACTTTTAGGTAAAAGAAAAATAAATTAGATGTTATTCATTATCAGTATGTTATGCACTGACTTTTTGAGAGTAGGTCTAAGTTTTCTGTATGTCCTTCAATTCGTTTAAGATATCTTCGAATTGGCGTTGGTAGGCTTCCCGCAATTCCTCTTTTAGTTCCTCAATGTTTCCTGTACCCATATTCATATAGGCACTCAGCAATTGCGGAATGCTTTTGGTGGGGTAATGCAACCCATATTGGAGTATGTACCCAACGACTTGATTGCGGTCGGACAATCCGTTCTCTCCCTTAAAATAACCGGCATAGAACATCGAAGACAAGAGAGATGTAACTTTGGATTTACACCGATTCGTTATCTGAACATAACCCGTTGTGGGATGTTGGTAGGCGTATAATTCCTGCTTCAGGGCTGTTATCTCTTCGTCTTTCTGCTGTAAGAGCGTTTCTAAGGCTTCCTGTTTCGTGGTATCCGAGA
>CAVKVE010000237.1:0-2176 GCA_963659655.1 Bacteroidaceae bacterium
CGAGATTGATAGCATGCACTAATACTATCAATCTATGGCACGAAAGGACTTGGCACAAGCCAAAGACGCAAAGAAAGATGAGTTTTACACCCAAATCGTTGATATTGAGAAAGAACTGAAAAACTACAAGCCTTATTTCCATGACAAGGTCGTATTCTGCAACTGCGACGACCCCTACGAAAGCAACTTCTTTAAGTATTTTGCCCTCAATTTCAATCAGTTAGGACTGCGCAAACTGATTGCTACTTGCTACAACGGCTCGCCTGTATCGGGGAACGAGTTGCTATTGGATTTTGGCGATACCGTAGACGACCCGAAGAAAATAGCGTACAAAGTAGAGATAACCGAAGTAGCGGATGTAAACGGCGACGGCGCAATTAACCTCGCTGATATACAGTACCTTATGCAAAACGATAAGAATGTTATCTCTATATTGAAAGGCAATGGCGATTTCCGCAGCGAGGAATGCGTTGCCCTGCTCAAACAGGCAGATATTGTAGTAACCAATCCGCCGTTTTCACTCTTTCGAGAGTATGTTGCGCAGTTGGTCAAGTACGAGAAAAAGTTTCTTATTATCGGGAACCAAAATGCCATTACCTACAAGGAGATATTTCCGCTCATTAAGGAAAACAAGATGTGGCTTGGTATAACGATGAATGGCAGTAACCGTTGGTTTCAAGTACCTGATTCATATCCTACTTGCCACAAGATAGAGAACGGTAAGAAATACGCCTTTGTCGCACAAGTAGTGTGGTTCACGAACTTAGAGCACCATGTACGCAATGAAGAACTTATCTTATATCGACATTACACCCCCGAAGCCTATCCCACATACGATAATTATGATGCTATCAATGTAAATAAGGCGACAGATATTCCGCTTGATTATGACGGGGAAATGGGTGTACCGATTACTTTCTTACATAAGTACAATCCAAAGCAGTTTGAGATAATCAAGTTTAGAAAGGGCAATGATGATAAGGATTTGACGGTGAATGGGAAATCTCCTTACTTCCGCATTCTTATTAGAAAGAAACAAAAGAGCGACAAATCCCCATCCTAAAAACAACACAAAATAAATATCCCATACAGATATGGAAATTACATTGCGAGAGATAACCGTGCGGGAGTTGACGGACGGTTATGAGGACAACCAAGAGAACGGCGTTGTGGGCTACGGCGGTAAGTTAGACATACGCCCGCCTTATCAACGGGAGTTTATCTACAAAGACAAACAGCGTGATGCCGTCATTACGACCGTGCTGCGAGGCTTCCCGCTGAATGTGATGTACTGGGCGGACAACGGGAACGGTCAATACGAGGTGATAGACGGGCAACAACGCACCATTTCTATCTGCCAATATGTGAAAGGCGAGTTCAGTTACCTGACCCAAGACAACGGCACACAGTATTTCCACAACCTGCCGCAGAACATACAAGCGCAGATACTCGACTACAAACTGATGGTCTATGTATGCCGCGGTACGGACAGCGAGAAATTAGACTGGTTTCGCACTATCAACATCGCAGGCGAACAACTGACCGAGCAGGAACTACGCAACGCCGTCTACTGCGGGTCGTGGTTAGCCGACGCCAAGCGATACTTCAGCAAGACCAAATGCCCTGCCACACAAATAGCAAGCGACTACCTGAACGGCACAGCCAATCGACAAGACTATCTCGAGACCGCCATACGCTGGTTCTCGCACGGGCAGATAGAGCAGTATATGGCTGACCATCAGCACGATGCGAATGCCAATGCCCTATGGGCGTACTTCAAGAATGTGATAGACTGGGTGCAGATGACCTTCCCCAAGTACCGCCGCGAGATGAAAGGACTGAACTGGGGGCAACTCTACGACACCTACCATGAGCAGGTGCTGGATGTGGCAGCGTTAGAAAAAGAGATAAGCGAACTGATGCAGGACGGCGACATACAGAGCAAGAAAGGTATCTACCTCTATGTGCTTGACCACAAAGAGCAACACCTCGACCTGCGCACTTTCGACGAGAAAACCCGACGAAAGGTATACGAACAGCAGCACGGCGTCTGCCCTATTTGCGGGAAAGTGTTCGACTACGAGTTTATGGAAGCCGACCACATCATTCCGTGGAAGAAAGGCGGGCGTACCACCCTCGACAACTGCCAAATGCTCTGCATGGAGTGCAACAGGCG
>CAVKVE010000238.1:0-2161 GCA_963659655.1 Bacteroidaceae bacterium
GGCGGGAAAGATTGATGCAATAAGGACACCGAGTATCCCAAAAATTTTCTTCATAATGATTCGGTTGAAATTAATTTATTAGGTTGTTTTTTATACTATTTGATACGATTCTATTATATGCTTGATTATCAGTAAGAAACATCGTTAAACTGCACAAAATTACAAGTTTTTGACTCGCAAACTGCACAAAATTACATGATTTTGTCTGTGTTAACTGCACAAAATGACGAGATACAATAACCCCCACAAGCGTGTAGGAGTACGCTTGTGGGGGTAGAGAAATTAGCGAATGACCTTGTAGGTCTTGTCGCCTTGACGGATGATATTTACACCTGCCTGCAAAGCGTTGGTGCGCTGTCCGGAAACGGTGTAGATCTCATACTCGCCCGTGAGTTGGTCGAGCGAGATGGTTTCGATAGAGGTCGGGTCGGTCTTAGCCACAATGTCGGCCGCCGTGCGCACACGGATGTTGTAGCCGGAAGTGTAGTAGGAAATACCTACGATGTCGGCCTTAGCGGGCTTGGCGGTTCCTACCAAAGTGTTGTCGCTGGTCAGGCCGATAGCACCCGAAGTGCCGTTTTGCGAGATAGCGTTGTTGCCGGCCTTGTAGTTAGCCTCCGTGTTGTCGAGGGTGACACCCTCTACCTTGACCAACTCCAAGAGGTAGTCAGCGGCGTTGTCTTGCAAGTCTTTGAGCGTAACCACCTTCGGTGTCCACTCGTTGCCCGTGCTGACGATAGTGGGCTTTACACTATTAAAAGAAAGAGGGAGACCGCTTGAGGTTTCTTCATAGCCTTTGTACACTAAAGCGTCTTTGATTTTGTCGCCGACATTGAGTGGGCAATCACCGAACCAATCATCGATGCGGACGGCGCCCGTTGCGTCTTCGATATAGTACATTGATTCTCCGTATGAGCCTTTCTCTGAGTAGGTAACCACCGCTTCACCGGTGAGCAGGAAAGGATTGGTGCCATCGTCTGCTGCTATGCCGGTTTTAAGTTCGGCAATGGTAGCGGATTTGGTAATTGCTATGGCAGTCCAAGAGGCTGCAATCGTAACAGGGGTTGCGCCGGTTGAGGAGAGTGTGATGGTGGCTGTTTGTTCGCCGGCAGCGACTGCGGTAAGGGTGGCGGTTACTTTTGCGCCGCCATCGGCCTCTGCTTCGGCTTTGGTAAGGGTGGTCTTGTCGAGTACCAATTCGGCATTGTCGCTGGCAAGAGTGATGTCGCCCGTGAGGTCGGTACCCGAAACGGTAAATGTAAGCGAATGTTGAGTGCCGTCTGTATAAACGCCACCGAAAGCAAGTTTCTTGGGAGAGGTTGTAATCGTAGCGGTAGGGGTCGGATCGGGGGTGTCGCCGCTCTCGAAGAGATCGTCCCAAGCGGTGGCAACTTTGATTTCGTCTACATAAACACGCCCCGGAGTGTTAGTACCTTTCCGCAAATTTACAGAAGCAATTTGAGTTGCATCATCTTTACCGCCTGCACCCATAGTGTTAGTGCCCTCAGCATTATTTTTTACCTGCACGCATTCGGTAGTAGCGGTCTTTGTATCCTTAGTCGGATTGATATAAAGACGAACGGTGTCATTCTTGTCACCATCAACAAATTGGTATTCAACGACTACGAGGTAGTTGGTTTTTGTATCATATACAGCTTCAGAATAACCAATGCCACTTTCGGTATTTTTTGTAACCCCAAGTTTGAAACCTGTGTCCGATTTGAGATACTGTAAGCGTGCATACATTTTTGTAGCACTTGCATCACCCAAACAGAAGAAATAGTCAGTGGTCAAGCTGTTCTTCAAACTATCCACATTGATAATAGCAGCAGCATATACTTTACCGCTTGTGATAGGCGAGAATTGGCGCAAGTCGTCTGCACCATTGCCCAGCAATTCTACTTTGTTTCCGGCAGCAGTAGCATAACCATCGTAAGAGAGTGAATTCTCTACTACAGAAATATAACTACTCGTTCCACTATAACTCCACCAATCGGTAGTGTTAGTTCCCATATTAGCTTGGGAAGTTCCTTTATTCAGCGTACCGGCAGTGCGGTCGAAACTCTCGTGGAGGATGAGAGTGGCGTTGGCGGTAGTCCAAAGGGAACAGAACGCCAACATGGTAAGTAATAACTTTTTCATTGTGTTGTGTTTTTTGTTG
>CAVKVE010000239.1:0-2154 GCA_963659655.1 Bacteroidaceae bacterium
ACTTTTTGCCTCCGTCACGCCCGAAAATATAGTACTTGTTTTCCGGCAGCTCCGCAGGAGTAAACCACGCCATATTTTCGATGATTCCTAACACCGGCACATTGATTTTCTCGTTGCGGAACATATCCACCCCTTTACGCGCATCTGCCAAAGCAACCGGCTGAGGAGTAGTTACCACAATCGCTCCGGTCAAAGGCAACAGCGAAACCAGCGTAAGATGGATATCCGATGTCCCGGGCGGGAGGTCTATCAGAAAATAGTCCAACTCTCCCCAGTTGGCATCCTGCACGAGCTGTTTGAGCGCATTGCTTGCCATACCACCCCGCCAAACAACGGCTGTCGAGGGGTCAACGAAAAAGCCGATAGACAACATTTTCACACCATATTGCTCGATAGGCTCTATCAGCGTGCGTCCCTCCACCTCGGTCGATACCGGACGGCAGTCCTCGGTATGGAACATCTTGGGCATACTCGGCCCATGAATATCCGCATCGAGCAGCCCCACACGCTTCCCTTGCCGAGCCAACGCAATAGCAAGATTGGCAGCAACGGTAGATTTGCCTACGCCTCCCTTACCACTATGTATTGCAATGATGTGTTTTGCATTCAGCACCGGGGCCGCAGCAGTAGGCTGTATGTTTTGCTTGCGGAATTTCGTATGAATATGCACCGCCACATTCGGATCAATATAGGTCTGCAGAGCAACTTCTGCCGCCCGAACAACCGACTTCAAGAACGGGTCATTGTCTTTTTCAAATATCAGGGAGAAACTAACCTCCAGCCCGCTGATACGAATATCATCTTCCAGCATTCCGCCCTCTATCAAGTCCTTCCCTGTGCCGGGGTAACGGACATGGCGCAATGCATCAATAACTTGTTGAGGATACATAATTTTTGCTTATTACCAATGGCTGATCTAACACAATCTATGCCAAATTGGGTACAAAATTAGCACTAATTCCCGAATCGTACAAATCGAACGAGAAAATGGCAATTCACACCAACAAAAACGAAATTAGTCAGCCAATAGATTGAAAAACTCCCAAAAAAGAATTATAAATTTGTGTGTATCAAAAAAAAACAGTACCTTTGCACCCGCTTTTGAGAAAAGGTCGCATTCGGTCTGCTTTCTGTTCTGTTCGAACGGATAGATTTCGAAAGTGACGGGATATAGTTCAGCCCGGTTAGAATGCCTGCTTTGGGAGCAGGAGGTCGTGAGTTCGAATCTCGCTATCCCGACCAAAACACAACACATTGAAAATAAGCAAGTTACGAAACAATCGGACTTGCTTTTTTTTGTTGTTTTACTGCCCACAATTGTTAAAAATACCACCATTTCACCCACCATTTACCCCATATTATTACAATAAAATCGTAACAATATCGTAACAAGAAAAAGTAGAAAAACCATTTTGAATAAGTTGTAGATTTGCACCGTTGTTCTATTGATTTCGTGGAATTATGAGACAAATTTACAACAAAACACTATTCGCACAATATACCTACGACTTTGTTCCCATTTTCAAACTAACAGTGGGCGAAATTCAAATAGCACAAAAGAGCATCAGCGCATAGGCAGATTTTGAGAGCAGGCCATAGTATGCCATTGCATCCTCATCCAAGCGATACGCCATTTCGTACATTCCGGCTTTCCGAATTGTTTCGAAACGATAGTTCCGGAATATCTTGCAGATAGTCGCTGCTGACAGGAAATCTATATCCGGCACATTTAGTTTTGCCCTATGGTACATTTATTCGAGGCGAGATTTGTGTATATGGGTGGAAAAGTGTAATGTTGCGGTTGATTGGTTCAAAAATAGTTTTGTGTTCAAAATAAATGAACAATTGTAATAGGATGAAAATTGCCTCCCCTACTATAGCCGCTGTTGCTATAATCATTTCTGCTGCCGCCCCCTGCAATTGCCGCCTCCTTGTTGCTGCTGTAGCGGCGACCATACAAACCGCTGCGTTGCTACTTGGTCGCAAGTTCGAATCTCGCTATCCCAACTAAAACGCAACACACTGAAATTAAGCGAGTTACAAAACAATCGGACTAGCTTTTTTGTATTTATACGGCGGTTTCTCATGGTAGCTGTCTAGCAATGCATATAGCAAAGTTGCATAGACAGTTCTTTTTTTGTACCTTTGCGCCCG
>CAVKVE010000240.1:0-1328 GCA_963659655.1 Bacteroidaceae bacterium
CCGATATGGTACACCGGATATTCTCTACTCACACTATCTTTCCAATACACAAATATCAATAACACTCAAGCAGAAGTACAGTATTCCGCTTGTCGCAATAGAACATTGGAGCGAGATGGGAAAAACTCCTATTAAACCGGCAATTATTCCCATTGCTCAAGACACTTACGAACACACCGACAAACTCCTTACTGTTTCTTCTGCACTTCAGAAAAACATACAATCACAACTGCACCATGTATTTCCTCTTGTAGTCCACAATATGGTCGGCACCGAATTTACATACATTGCCTCCGCCACTCCACACCCGTTTACATTCATCACAACGGGTAGTTTAATACACGGCAAAGGGTTTGATCTACTGCCTACGGTATTTCTGCAAGTCAAAGACTCACTTCCTACTGATTGGCAAATGCTCATCATCGGAGACGGAGAAGAACACGCCGGCCTACAGCACCAAATCAATGACAACGGTTTGCAAAACCATATCCGACTGCTCGGACGAAAGACAAAAACAGAGATAGCATCGCTACTGCAAAATAGTGATGTATTTATTCTGCCATCGCGTGGTGAAACATTTGGCGTGGTAATTATAGAGGCATTAGCATGCGGGCTACCGGTCGTAGTTACGCGATGTGGAGGTCCGGATGACATCATCACGCCAAACAATGGAGTTCTTGTCCCCGTGGACGATATTGACGCCTTGGCTGCTGCTATTCGGACGATGTACACGAATCGCACTCAATATAGCCACGAAGCCATTGCCGCAGATTGCCAATCCCGTTTTTCGCCACAAGTCATAGCCCAACAACTCACGAACATTTTCCAACAGGTACTTAACACGCACTAACAAACCCGGTATTCACCATTCTTTGTGGCAATGATTTAAGGCAACAATGTATTTTGCCAATTTCTTGCACAGACAAAGTTTCTTATGTAACTTTGCCCCGCATTTAGAAAAACATCACAAATGACAACCAACGATATCGTAATATATGGAGCCGGAGGATTTGGACGTGAAATGGCTTCTTTACTCAAAAGGGTAAATGCTCGAAGTTCCCAATGGAATCTATTGGGTTTTATTGATGATGATACTATTACTCATCCTGCAAATTCTTCAAATGAGTATGGGAAAATACTTGGAGATTACTCTTTCTTAAACGCATATTCCAAGCCTTTGAATGTCATCTTGGCATTGGGTAAACCTGCACTACTGCAAAAAGTGCACAACAAAATCTCAAATCCCCTGATTTCCTTTCCGAATATCATTGGCGATGGGGCTGAGATTTTAGACATAGACAACTTTCAAATGGGAAAAGGTAATATCA
>CAVKVE010000240.1:1338-2149 GCA_963659655.1 Bacteroidaceae bacterium
CATTTGTAGTTTTGCTACAATGAGTTGCCATGTACAGTTGGGAGACTTTAATATATTCAACAATCGTTGCTCCGTAGGACATGATGCTTGCATTGGCAATTTTAACACATTTATGACAGCTACTCGTATCAGCGGAGATACACATATCGGCAACCTCAATTTCTTTGGGGTTGGCTCTATTGTCATTCAAGGAGTACATATTGGGAACAACACTACCATTGGAGCAGGCGGAGTCGTTATGCGTAAAACGCAAGACAATGCCTTATACATTGGTAATCCTGCAAAAAAACTAGATCTTTAATCATATAAATTTTATTGCTATGGTAACAATAGACGAATTTATCCAACTTTTCACCGACCAATTTGATGAAATCCCGGCACAGCCACTCACACCGGATACTCATTTCCGGGAACTTCCGGAATGGAGTTCGCTTGTGGCGTTATCGGTGTTATCTATGATTGACGAAGATGTACACGCAAACATTACGGCAGACGCAATGCGACAAGCGCAAACGATACAAGAATTATACGATAAACTTCAATAAAATGGATAGCAATTTAGCCATCTATAATCGCATATTCTGCGATTGTTTTGGGATTACGGATATTTCTCTCCTGCCCACATTGCAAATGAAAGTCAGCGAGCAATGGAATTCTGTAGGACATATCAATCTAATTGCAGCACTTGAAGAAAGTTTCAATATTGATATAGAACCGGAGGATATGTTTAATTTCACAACCTATACGAAAGGCAAAGAGATTCTTTCCGAAAAATATAATATTCAACTTTAATGTTCGATTCCTCTGCATA
>CAVKVE010000241.1:0-2141 GCA_963659655.1 Bacteroidaceae bacterium
GGGCAGCTCTCACTCGGCGCCTCGCGATTGCTGCCTATCGTAAAATGGCTCGCCAACACAATACCCTTCAGCTCTCTGCTATAGGGCAATATCACTTTGCCCGACACCCACACGGTATCGCCATCGGGCTGCACACTCGGATAGCGACACGGCAGCTGGATGGTATTCCCCCGCAACACCTTATACAGGGTCTGCTGTATCTCCTGCGTACATTGGTCGGAATAGTGGTTACGCTTCAGCGTACGGCTCAACACATTCCATACCATATTGCCCTCCAAAAGATTCGCAAGCAAAGACATATTGCATTTCGTTTTTGTCAACCGAGGCAGAGCCGCTGTATCCAAAGGCGAAAGACAGATATACTCCACCCCACTGACGGTCTTGCTTTGTACTGAATCACACTGCGATTTTGGAGCTGCAGCAGAGGAGGTTAGACAAATACAGAACAGAAAACATGATAGAATTATTATATTCTTTTTCATAAGAATCTTTTTATAAAATGAGTAATTTTTGGGGTAGGAAAGGGCGGTGAGTTCGAATCGTGTCCAAAGTTGTTAGTTGGCTGTCGCTGTGGGTGTTTGCGAGAAAACAGATGCCATTGCCATAGACAGCGAACATAGTAGAACAAAATCTCGTTTGGTAAACATATATTATTTGATTTGATGGAATAGTCAAGCCACGCAATAGCCATAAACGCCACAAAAGTACGCGATTTTCTTGAATTATGCAATTTTTAGACGATTATTTCTGCATTTTCGACAAATAACGCGAATTAGTACACTACATTTTGCTAAACAACAAGCATATTATATTCTACTCCCTTGCGTAATAATAATATTAAGAAATAGAGCTTATGTAAACCGAAAGACTAACCAAACAAAAAAAGCATTGCACTACCCTAAGGTAATGCAATGCCTATCACGAAAAACCATATCGGATTACGCCCAGTGTCCCGGTATAGACACATCTATACGAAACCGAAATTAGACGAAATCTCAACGCCAGAATAGAAAACAAAACAGTCCCTACATAGCCGCTTCGAGAGCTGACAAGTCGGGATATGTGCGCCAGCCCAGAGCCTCAGCCGCTGTACGATTGGCCTCCAAATCATCCACAAAATGGTATGGTTCTGCACAGCCGTGCTCTTTTAGATAGTGTTCCGTCAGCCGATAAATTTCCGGCTCCGGCTTGCTGCAATGGAGCAAATGCGACACAAAACAATGGCTAAACATAGACAAATCGTAATGTTCCTGAATATCTGTCCAGTGCAAATCATTATTGTTGCTCAATAAAAACAACTGATGTCCACGGTCCTTCCAGCGGCGAATCTGCTCCAAACGCGCAGCAGGAATACCACCGTGCATCAATAGCCACGCCTGCCGCAAGTCCTCTCGTGTCGTAGCCGGGCGTGCATAGCGCAGCAAGGTATCAAGAAAACAATCCGTACTTATCTCACCACGCTCGTATTGCAGCATTAAGCTATGCGCAGTCCCCTCTGCATTCGCCCCTAAACCCAACACATCCTGCATAGTCTGCTCACTCAAAAGCTCACGAAAGCGCGCAATGCAACCCTGCATATTGTGCTCCATCAGCACCCCGCCCATATCTAAAATAATTGTCATCGCTTGACTATATTATTATGTATCAATACATTACATTCGTAATTTGAATCCACTGAGCAGCGTATCGGGGCAGAAATGGAACACCGACGCCATCTCGCCCGCCATGCAGAAGCCGCACTGCCTACACTGCTCCGTACCGTAGCCCACACACAGCCCACGGTTGCCGTCTGGGTAAATAAAGTTCGTCACAAAGCACTCCTTGCCGAGAGAAATCTGCCCGAGGGCGTTCTGCTTCATCTTGCGCAAGCCCGAATAACTATTCATAATCGGGTAGCCTTTGTGCTTATAAGTCAGCACCTTATCTATCAGTTCCGCTTTCTTCTCCGGCGGCAACATCAGATACTCCGTGCCGGGATAGGGCGTATGGAAATTGACGGAAATCTGCTCAATGGCGGGGCTCTGCCGCACATACTCCATGGCCGCGTCCAACGACTCGCAGTTCAGGCTATTGACCACCATATTGACGCAGATATGCTTCTGCCCCGAGCGGCGGATATTCTCCTCCAAGCGGGCAAAAGT
>CAVKVE010000242.1:0-2101 GCA_963659655.1 Bacteroidaceae bacterium
CCGACCTACCACGAGGTGGTGGATTGGTTGGAAAGCAAGCGGGTCTTTATAGAATACGACATTTACCCGTGCTGCAATGCGCAAGAGAGTTGGACAGAATATATAGCGCAGGTCAGCAAGTCCGATGGTCGGGTCTTTGTCGAAAGATACACCACCGAGATTTACCATACCCGTGAAGAGGCTCTCAACGCCGCAATACTCAAAGCATTGGAATTGATATAACCCCACGCCGCAGGGGTAGCGGGCAGCGGCAATAGTGTTTTCATTTATTGGATTGTATGTTGGGCGAACCCGCCGCCCTCTCACAGATAGGCAGGATAAGACAGTAAAGGGGCTGCGGGATTGGGTAAATGAATTGTACTATCTTATAAATTCTACTCGCCTTTAGATGGTTGGCGAGGATTTGTTTAGCCAATTGTTTCCGACCCGCCCTGCCTATCTTTTTTTTCACTCACTAAAACAAAAACGATTATGACAAAAGAGGAAGCAAGGAATAATATGATAGATTATTACGCATACTATCTGACCGTAGCGCAAGGCTTTGTGCAAGCGGGTAGTTTGGGAGAAAAAGACCTCACGCTGACT
The DNA here is from genome assembly GCA_963659655.1 of Bacteroidaceae bacterium. Taxonomy (GTDB): domain Bacteria; phylum Bacteroidota; class Bacteroidia; order Bacteroidales; family Paludibacteraceae; genus Colicola. The sequence continues at coordinate 586 of CAVKVE010000242.1, forward strand.
GCGCAAGCACTCACTGAGATTATTCAAAACTCACTCGCTGCAGGTCTTGTAATCGGAGGGCTTGATACTCTTATACAAGATGAGCATATCGCCGCAGTAGTAGCAAGAGAGTATTTCAAGATTTACCTCAACCAAGTTTCACAAATTATTCCAATCAATGTCACCAATGCCTAAGAACTATATCAAGCAGCCGACACTTACAGCAGAGCAGTTGCGTTGCGTTCAGAACACTATCTCGGTCGGTATTATGCTCGCCTGCTCATCGGAGATACTCTGCCGCACGGCAGCCGACAGCCTCGCCCACAGCGGTTACTACTTGCAGGGCGAAGCCAAGCAGGCACTCACGGGTATCTTTGAGGGCATCCGCAAAGTCAGCCACTACCAACAACGCCTGCTCGAACGCCTCGTGCAGGGCGAGAACCAAAGTGCAACGCAGGTCTATGACAACCTACTCTACAACGCTTGCAAAATGGCGCAGATTGGTATGTGTTACTACAACATCTATTGCGATGACGCTCAGCCGAGCAACCCCGACATCAAGACGCTCTACAACTTGATTGCCAACTACTCGCTCAAATCAACCCACCAAGCATTTCCACAAGAGTTTATAGACCATTACGAACCGATAGTATGAAAGCAAAGAGAAAGTTACAACTCGAAAATTTATCTGTCCATAACAGCGGCGGTTTCAAGACCGCTCAACTATTCAACGGAGATATTCCCGAACAATACTACATCCTGCCCACCGATAGCCACAAGCGCATAATGCAGAAAATGCACAACTATCGGAGTTGGTGCTGGCGCAGGGACATCGAGTTCCACCCGCTGCCCGGTATGCCTGAGCCGAAAAGGCGGTTCGGTCTGTCGAAAGACGACCCTATTCCGGAGAGTTATTATATCTTGCCAACCGACACGGAAGCGCAGATACACTGCAAGAAAACCTGTTTCCAAGATTGGTGCAGACGCAGGGGCATAGAGTACCACCCATTGCCGGGGATGGACAAAAAGTCGAAGCCGCAACCGAAGCCACAGCCACAGCCGAAAGAGATTTACGACCTTTCTAAGCCTCGTTGGCACGACACCTGCACAACTTACCAAGACACGGCAGAGAGGCTCGCAGAACTTGTGAAAATGCGTGACAACTGCCACGAGCATACCAAGTGGCAGGAGTTGCAATCGCAGATAAACGCCCTGCGTGTCAAAATGCAGTCGTGGTGCAACGAGAAAGCCGACCGCCACTACTCGATAGCAATGAAAGAAACGCAACCATTTTGCTGATTATGCCACCTACCACCCGACAGACTAAGCCGACCGCAAAGCAGACTGCCAAGCAGACCAAAGTGCGTGGTAATCCCGAACCACTCCCGAACCAACTCTGCGACAGTTGCCGCCACGCCTCGTTCGATATGCAGCACAAGAACCTGTCTATCTACGGCAAGCCCACGCTCATCATCTGTGCGCTCCGCCCGTTCCCGAAGATAGTAGTCGGCTCTCCCGCCTGCGAGAACTACCGAAA
>CAVKVE010000243.1:0-2070 GCA_963659655.1 Bacteroidaceae bacterium
ACAACAAAAACAATAGTCAAGCCATTACTATGCAAAAATTTTTCTCCCCCCGCATACTCTTATGCGGCTTATTCTTGTGTGCTTTTCTCTCTCTTAGCACACAAGTTTTCGGTGATGCCCAAACTACCACCGATAACAAATACGCAACCGGAACCATAACTTTCGAGAATGTAGGAACACTAACCAAAGAAAATACCTATTGGTATAACGGAATAAAGATTTTCCCATGCTCTTCTACTACTATCTCTAAAGGAGGAGATAAATTCACAACTGAAACTACAGAGCCCGGCTATATAAGTAAACTAACAGCTGGTAATAAATGGGGAAGCTATGAAATGTCAGGACTTCTATTACAACAGCATTGTTTGGCAATTCGAGTACAAAAGAAATGTACAATAAAAATTACAGTAAACAACAATAGTCTCGGTGGTAATAACTTATCGTTCTCTACCGATACGGTAAGTTATGACAATGTATATACCACCACTACATACAAGTATCTCCAAAAGAATACAGTATCCTTTGACACAACTCGAACAGCCAATACGGGTAGATTAGTATATACCATTTCCGTTGATAAAGAATCTATTGTAAAATGTCTATATAGCAGTGGTGGTAGTGGTGCAGGTAAACTTTTTGTTTACGAAAGCGTACAAATTATTGACGACGGCTCCACCCCTACAGGTTACACCATCACCTACAACACCAATGGTGGTGACGCTATTGCTGAAGTATCAAACGCAACAGCCCTTCCGGCTACCCTGCCTACTCCCACCAAAACCGAATGTACTTTCAAGGGATGGTACACCGATGAGGCCCTCACCCAAGCAGCAACAGCAGGCGCTGCTATCACTGCCAACACCACGCTCTATGCTCAGTGGGATTGTCCTACCACCGCTACTTATACCGTAACCTACAACGCCAACGAGGGTACTTGCGCCACCTCTTCCGCCACCTACACCGAAGGCGACGCGGCTCTCACGCTTCCGACCGCCACTCGCTCCGGCTACACCTTTGCGGGTTGGTACGATGCCGCCACCGATGGCACCCTTATCGGTGCCGCCGGTGCTTCCTACACCCCCTCTGCCACCATCACCCTCTACGCCCATTGGACAGCAGAAACAACAACCAATTGTACTATAATAGCCGAGGGTACAGGTAACTCCACAGACTCAACCATTATAATGACAAAAGGAACCATCAAGTTAGATAGTTGGCAATGGGTCGATAATGGTATCAAATTGGAGAGTAGTGGAACAATTACTATCACACCAACCAAGGGTTCTTTCGTTGCAGGCGATGTAATTAGTATAACACTCTATAACAAGAATAAAAGTGCTAAAGATTTGGGTTGCACATTCAGCACAGGTGCTCAAACTATTAATGTTGCATCCAAAAGCACAGCGGTACTAACATACACCCTTACTGCTAAGGACATTGAATCCAATGGGACAGTAATATTCAAACGCAACAGTTCTGATGACCGCTACCAAGCCATCTCCGCAGAACACTGCGAGGAACAAACCTGCACCACTCCGGTAACTTTCACTTGGAGCAGCAGCACTTACACCTATGGCGAAGGCACTCAGCCCACACTAACCATTTCCCCGGAGCTGCCGACCGGTTCTACCATCAAATATGAATCCGGCGATGCTTCCATTGCTTCTATCTCCGATGATGGACAAACCGTCACACCCTACAAAGGCGGTACAGTCACTATCACTGCTTCCTATGAAGGTGATGACACCTATTGCCCCGCTGAGGCTTCCTATCAGCTCACTGTCCATTGCGATGTACCGGAGCTGAAAATTATAGGCAAAGATGTCATTTCCGGCTGCAACGAGAGCATTACGCTCACCGCAGTTCAATCCGACGGCACCGACTACCCAACCACCGGTTACACTTTCCAGTGGTACCGTGACGACAAAGCGATCGCCAACGCTACCTCCACTACCTATACCACAGATGTAGTCGGCAAATACTATATCATCGCCAAAGGAGCTTACTGCGAGCAGCGTTCCACCAACACCGCCACCATCACGAGCAAGGTGCCTGTTCCTGAAGCTAAGC
>CAVKVE010000244.1:0-2051 GCA_963659655.1 Bacteroidaceae bacterium
AAGACCGGAGTTGGTTCGGTGCTGTTCGAGATCGCACTATGGATAGCCCTCCCCATCGCAGTGGGACTGTTTATGCTATTAGGCGGCTGGGCTATGGTGCCCAACCCACTGCTCGTGACCGTGGGCGGATGCTTGGTCGGCATACTGCCCGGCGTGGTATTCCTATTTATGAAAATCAATGCTCGCAACTACTTCCAACAACTGGAACAACGCATACAAGCCGAGGCATCGAACATAGACAACTACCTGGAACAGCGGGTGCAGATACTGCAAAACGTGGTCGGACTCGTAGACCGTGCCGTGGATCTGGACAAGGAAGTGATGGAACAAGTGGCTGCCCTGCGAGGAGGCAAGATAACCGATGCCAACCGCAATGAAGTGGCACAACAGGTGAATACCGCTATGGGGCGGCTATTCCCGCAAGTGGAGGCCTACCCGGAACTGAAAGCACACAATGCCATTGCTGATGCCATGCAACAAAACAGTTACCTGCAACGAGAGATTACTGCGGCTCGCACTGTGTACAACAGCCGCGTGACGCAATGGAACACGAGCCTGTTTGAATGGCCCACCAAGATGATTGTGGCAGCAAAACAGGGCTACACCACCCGCATTCCGTTCACCGTATCGAATGATGTGCGTGAGCAGGCAAGAGCAAAATTTTTCTAAGGCTAAGCTATGGCAGAAGACATTCTCGACCCGTTGGAGGAATACAAAAGCGTGTATGCACCACGCTTTCGGGAGATCTGTAGCCATACCTTTGAGGAATTAGCCGCTGAGGCCCACATCAACACACAGGCCAACAAGGCGACCTGCGCCCACCTATACGAGAAGGAACAGACACAAAGCAGCCTGAAAGACAGGCTGAGGGGGCAAAAAGTGCTATTCTATGGGCTATGGGTGGTGGTTGCCGCAGGAATAATTGCACTCGCCGTGGAATGGAACGAGTGCAATATATGGGCAAAAATAGGCTGTGGGGCGGCTGCAAGCGGAATCATACTGATCAACTTGCTATGGGTGCATTTGAAAATAAAGCAAATGCAGGAAGAAAGCAAGGCGCTGGAAGGAGAAATAAACGCACTGCGGGATGAGGCATGGAAACAGATGGCGGGGCTGAACCGGCTATACGACTGGGACCTATTTGCCCGCATGATGACCCAAACGGTGCCACGATTGGAATTCGACCCGTACTTCACCACCCAACGATTAGCTGACCTGAAACAAGTGTATGGGTGGGACGACTCCTTCAACCGAGAACGGTCGGTGCTATACTCGCACTCCGGGCTGATAAACGGCAACCCATTCGTGCTATGCCGCACACGAAAAATGGAATGGGGACAAAAGACCTACACGGGGACAAAGACCATCTATTGGACCACACAAGAACGGGGCAGCGACGGGAAATACTACACACAGCACCACAGCCAGACATTAGTGGCAACCTATACCGCCCCTTACCCGGAATACTACGAGAAGGTTCGGCTTATCTTCGGGAACACGGCTGCTCCCAACCTGATATTCAACCGAAAACAGAGCGGACTCGCTACCCAAGAAGGGACAATCAGCTACTGGTGGACCAAACGAAAACTGAAGAAAAAAGCCGAAGACCTGAAAGGCTCGGACTATGCGATGCTGACCAACGAGGAATTTGAGGTGGCATTCGACACACGCGACCGCAACAACAACCAACAATATGCGTTGCTATTCACCCCGCTGGCGCAACAAAACATGATGGCTCTGCTCAAAGACCAAACGATAGGCTATGGGGACGATTTCGACTTTCTGAAACAAAAAAAGATAAACACCATCATCCCACAGCACCTGCAAGACCAACAGTTAGATATGGACCCGGCGCAATTCCGGCACTACGACTACGAAAAAGCGGGCAAAAACTTTCAGACCACCATGGCCAACTATTTCCGTTCGATCTATTTCAGTTTGGCACCACTGCTCTGCATTCCCTTGTACCAACAAATACGGCCGCAACACGCCATTTACGGGCGGGACATGATGCGAGAGAGTGCGTTCTGGGAACACGAGTCGCTCGCCAA
>CAVKVE010000245.1:0-2038 GCA_963659655.1 Bacteroidaceae bacterium
AATGGCGGCATCTTTTCTGTTGATAATGCGGTGGATACATATCGGATAACCTAATGCTATGAGGTAATCGTAACTGTGGCTAAAATCGATTTTTTACGCAGGCGTATGATACGAAAGTGAATATTGTGTAGAATGGAAATACATGGAATGAATACAAATACAGTACATAAGAACAGTTCGCGTATTTTTGCACCATTGATATGTGGTTTCTTGATTTTATTCGTGTTAGAACGATATAACGGATGCTATATAGAAACGCTTGAGTATAGAATACTTTGGTTTGTTGTATTGTGTGCGAGTGTCCTTTTGTCATGGATTAGCTCTTTTCTTTTGGGGCGTAAGTGTACAAGTCTATGGGAAAAGATACTAATTTGTGTAGGACAATGTGCTGTATTCGGTTGTATACTATGCAATGTTTTGTATCTTTTTACAAGCGCTTCGATATATCACACTATTCTATTGGTGATATGTTGTGTTGTCAGCATTCTCTATGTATTTGCCTCGGTCGCGTTATTGATAAAGATGTCAAAAGATAAAAATACAGATGTACTTTATCGGCACAAGGTGCTACTCGCCCACTTCCCACTTTTTTTTGTACCTTTTGTAGTTTTGTAAGAATATATACATGTATGAAAAGACTAATATCAGTTACATTGCTATGTGCTGCTTGTTTGGTGGCTTGTCAAGAATCTGATACAGGTGTATTAGATAATGCTATGGTTAGCAATAGCCTTTCACAAAAACATTTAGAATTACGATTAGACTCTCTAAGTGCTACTTACAAAAGTAATAGTGTACCAGTAGTTGCTTATACACCGGCAAAGGAAGACTCTGAAGAGAATAAGGATACAGAGGAACTTAAAAAGAAACAAGACGCAGCAGAAATTGCAGAAAAGGATATGGAAGGATTTCGTGATGGTGCTGCTGTTGGGGGTATGTTTGGCGCTGCCGTAGGGACATTAGCAGGTGGAAGTGTCGGTGCTGCTTGGGGAACCATTGGTGGTGGTGCTTTAGGGGGAATCGGTGGAGCCGTTATTGCCTCTGTTATTGAAGCAATAAAACAGGAGAGCAGTCAGATAAACATTTCTTCAGAGGAGATAGGTCATCAAATAAAGTCGGAAAAGGATATCTATACGGTTGATTTGCGTTCTCCAATATTGATGTATGGATTAGATTCTGAATGGTATTTTGATAACGAAATTATAGGTGCAAATGTGGGGTACTACCATAATTATATCATAAGTACTTTATATAAGAACAATGGAAAAAAAATGTTTGATTGGCCAAATGAAGAAATTCGTGATAGTACAATTGAGCATATTATGAATCTAGTCACTTCGGATAAGCCTGAATATGTTTATGAGATTTTGTTGGAGAGTACGAAATCTTTTGGCGAAGCAGAGAAATCCACTACAACGACTCCGTATATTAACAAATATATTGAGTGTATCAGTGATTTGAATCAGACGAAAGCAAAAGTATATACGGAAGAATTTATGCATATTGTGCAAGAAGAAATGGAAGATAAGCAGGAAATTATGCAAATAAATGGTGCGATCTCTACTTATTTCTATAGCAGTCGTTTGTGGAAATCTTATATGCCGTCAATGTATAGTGGATTGTATGTTTGCTTTAATGGCAACGACTCTTTCCTTATAGAAACTGATGATGAGAAATCTATACAGAGACTAACAGATGATGAATCTTTGACTTTTATTGGGGTTCCAGTGATACGAGATGGTCAGATAGAGTCACTCTTTGTTTTTGATGATTTGAGAATGCTAAAGACACATTCTTGGAATGATTATGTTATACAATTAGATAATAATAAGTGGGAATTAGTAATTCCAAATGATGTAATATTGTATAATCATAATACCCAATATGTAATCAGCCATGGCGTATATGACTTTTATAGGTTTGATGGCGGTTATGTGGCATTTCTATAGTGTCTAAAATACAGATAAAATAAATATATGGCAACAAAAGAACAATCAACGCAGGTTATCACGCCCGAGATGGCGAAGATTCCTGCAGG